>JBCCTG010000060.1:0-8518 GCA_039198735.1 Pseudomonadota bacterium
GCGACGCGCCCTCGCACCCGGTTGGCAAAAAGCCGTTCACGTCCCGGCAGGCGGTCCGGTAAGCGGCGCGCAAATCGCGGAACATCCACAGTGGCGAGCCACTGGCGGAGGGGCTTGCCTCCGATCGCTGCAACAGCGGCCAATGATCCGGTGGCGAAGGGAATGCCGCCCAAACCAGCATCAATGGCAATCGTGACCGCGAATGCCAACCCGAGCAATGCCGCTTGCATGATCGTCTCAATCGGCAAAGCAATATCATGCACGGAAAAACGAAACGCCCTCGGATCAATGGCTTGTTCAAAGCTCAACTGAATGTCGCGAGAGACATTATAAGTTGCATGCAGATGATCAAGTTCCCGATCAAGCTCGTGCTTCACATCGGCGCGCCACCAGTCGTTGATGTGTTGTACGAAGAAATTTGCCGATGCTTCTGCGTTCATCCACTCCGTATAACGAATTTCGATTTCGTCGCGAACATCCTTGCCGGTTCGAAACTGCCCATCCCGCCACCGCTCCAGGACAGGCGCAACAGCATTATCAAAAATCTCATGGGCCAAACCCATACTCATTTGCTCTTTAAGAGGATCAAATTTACGCTCAATAATTTCAGGCAAACGCTCACGGAGGAGTTTGCGTGCGGCTGTCGAAAACGCCTCAACACTTTCCCGCTTCCTTGCCCATCGCGCAAGACCGCGGGAGACCATATGCGATGGTTCAGGATCGCGTAGCACACGTTTGTTGTTGTGCTGATCATTAAAAACGCGACATACAGTGTCGAAAGCAAAAGGCATGCGGGAAGCACCGCCAGCCAAAAGCACACGGCCATAACTCATGCCGCGCCGCTCGATTGTCCCCTTCAGTGCACGGAGGCTCATCTCAAAAATTGTTTCCCAAGTTTCGCCTTCGACGAGCTGACCATCGAGCCCTAAATTTTTGGACGGACGCAAGGACCTGTCATAAGAAGCACTTCGGAAAGTCTGAAATGTGCGCTCCGAAACGCCGATTTCGAGCGTGCGTTTTTCGCCGCTTGCAAAATAGGTCTGCAGCGGCGCACCGCTAACCCATTCATCGGGATCGCTTGGCGCATCGATGAAATATTGCTCTTTGGTCCGCCGCGCGTAGAAAAGCCAAAGATCTTTGTAATGAGGATTATGCTCGAGAAAGGAGATGGCATGGGCTTCCTTGGCAAGGATCGCGGCGAGCAGCTGGCGGTCGAAAAAGGACGCACCCAAATCAAGGCCTGCATCCAAAAGCGGGGCAGCTTTCTGCTCAGGAGCAATGAGCGAAAAATCAAGCGTCGATGAGCCGATATCGATAATTAAAATGTTCTCAGCACGCGCAGCAGTGGTAAGAGGCGAGTTGGGATTTTCCACCGCCTGGAGAAGCGCCGCGCGGGACTCAGGGACCACGGTGACATGGGCATTGGCCATCGCCTTATAAGCAAGGCCCGTATAAAGAAGGTCTCTGTAAGCGATCATATCGTCATCCGCCGACCAACTGGCAGGGCAACCCACTGCTATGGCTGTCCCGGCCCACCCTTCAGGCGGGACCGGATCAAATGCCGCTTCTTCGAGGCACGTTGCGAAAAAATCGCTGATATCCCGCCCCGCTTGAGCAAGATCTTTTGGCCTGGCCTTGAAAGCTGCGCGCAATTCAGTCCCCCTGCCCTCTAACGTTTTCGACGCCTCACGAATGGCACGTCCACCGATCATAATTTTACGATGTCCGTTGAGCGTGACGCGCGTCAGCGCCGTTGGCTGGATGGCTTGTCCTTGAATCTCCACACCAACAGGCGCGGTTTGAAGAGCCCCCTCCCCTCCTGCGCAAAGCGAGAGCGCTGTATCCGCATGACCAAGATCAAACCCGAGAAAATGATTGCTCATAATGGACGCCCACGAACCAAAACGCCGAGAACATTCTGTCCCTCTGCAGATTGATGGATGAGAGCAGGTTTCAGGAGTATGTCGCGCTCTAGATGAGGATCAACCATCACTTGAAAGTCCTGAGCATTCGGTTCCCAGAGGATCTTGTAGCCGCCCCGCGCCGCCAACCGCTCAGCGTTCTCGGCCAAAGCCTGCAACTCAGTATGCTCAGCACCCGCTGCAAGCACGTCTTGGAGCAAACTGAAAACGTCATCCTGCGGAATGTTCAGCGGCTCCGAGGGGTGATGTTCGAGAGCCGCAGGCGCCGTGGCGGATTGCAAGCTTCGGTCGGCTGCTGAAATTAAGCTCTCAAACTTTTTGTTGGTATCTTTTGGTCGTATGCGGTTCTTCTTTTTTTGACTGTCTTGAGACACCCGCGTCAAGGCCAGCGTCAAGACGGCAGCGATGGCGCAACCCACCGCGAGGGCAACACTGGAGTCGGCCACCAGAGGCGCGCAAGCGGCGAGGAGCAGCCCTGAGCCGTAGCGAACGATCAAGCGAGGGATACGTCGATACCACGGTCTGTCCGCCAACATTGGGGAACGCGTGGCCGGTAGCTGTTCGAAGGCGCTAGCAAAGGTCAGCGCGCGTTCCGCAATCTGATAAATCTCGCTCAACCGTTCGGCGCTGTAAGCGTTCGCGTCCTGGCGTGCGGCGAGGAACACCGCTTCGAGATTGGCTTTCGCCTCATGACGGTCACGTGCCTCACTCCATTCGGGGTGCTCGTGAAGAGCGTCTTCGAGAGGGGTTCGCATCATTTGCTCAAAGCTGCTCCGCACCGGTTGGATATGTGGCCAAGGGGTTGGATTGACCACCCCCCGCCTGTAAGTTGCACCGGGCACGTATGGTCAGTGGTGATGATGGCCCTTCATGTCACCGCTCAAATCACCGTCCTGGATATAAACAGCGGAATGGTCTTCAAACCCGCTCCGCTTGTCATTCACACGGTTCGTCCACTGATCATATGCGGATGACAGCACATGCGCGGCTGTCACCACGGCGTCATTTTTTGCGAGGAAAAAGAGATGGACCGTATTGCCTTCGGTCTTTCCGCCGACAAAACGCATGCTCCCTGAGGAAAGGGTCACGCGCGGCACGATCAGCTTGGCAAGCCCCTCGAATTCCGCCTCGCTGGTGAGATTGTGCGCGGTTTGGCCATGGATTGTCAGGAGACGGAGAGCATCCTCGGCGTGAAGATCGACTGTGATCGCCGTGGCGGCCATATCCTCGACCACCACGCGCTCAAGATGCAGGGTCGCCTCCGGCATGCGATGCGCGGCTGCGAATCCATTGGCCAGAACAAAAGCGCTCAGCACACAAGCAGCCAACGCTTTGTGCACTGATGTCATTGTCCACTCGCATCTTCCAGCGGAACAGCTTCGTCTTCTTTATCCGTATCAGCCCCCTTGGCGCTGCCTTCAAGCTCCACAAGGGTATCGGCCATTTGGTTGGTTCTGTTCGAGGAGGCCATATAAAGCTCAAAGCGGCTCGGCGTGACCTTGGGCGGGAAGGTGTTGTTGCCCTCGTCGGCATCGGCAATTTCATTCAATCGGTCAATCTCGACACTGACAATCTCGCGATCAGAGACGAAAAGTTTGTCCACCTCTTCGGCATCATAACGCCAGATCTCCGCAGGGATCATCATGTCTTCGCTCTCACCATCAGCATAGGTCAGGGTGAGCGGGATGGGCATGACAAGACCGCCAAGATTTTTGAACGTCACCACATGAACGAAGGGGTCACGCTCAACCATCCGATCAAAGATGGCCCGTTGTTGAGGGTTGAGGCCTTCCAAGAAAGACGTATAGGCATTGCGTTCTTTGTTGGTCGGCTCGAACTGGTCATTGTCATTGTAGAAATCATTGAGCAATTCCTCCCGGCGCTGACGACGCGTTTTGAGACCCTCTTCACGATTGCGGGTCACGGTCAGCGGCTCAGGGTAGAGACGTTCATGCTCAGACCGCTTGAACTTTGCTTCGGTGTCAGGGTTTTGGCTAGAAATCTTGAGGGTGGACAGGCCCGTAACGGCGATATCGACATGATCGGTCGTGTACCACCAGCCGCGCCAGAACCAATCAAGATCCGTACCCGACACCTCCTCCATCGTACGGAAGAAGTCGGAAGGCGCAGGACGCTTGAACTTCCAACGACGGGAATATTCGCGGAAGGCCGCATCGAAAAGCTCACGACCAAGGATCGTCTCACGCAACACCGTCAGCCCAGCAGCAGGCTTTGAATAAGCATTGGGGCCGAACTGAATGGCACTGTCCGACTGCGTCATAATCGGCACCTGGTAGCTCGACGTCATGTAACTCGAGATATCATCCAGCACGCTGACTTTATCACCAAAGGCAGGAAATTTCTCTTCCCACTCAAGCTCCGCCATGTATTCAAGGAAGGTGTTGAGGCCTTCATCCATCCACGTCCACTGACGCTCGTCGGAGTTGACGGTCATCGGGAAATAGATGTGGCCCACCTCATGGATGATCACACCGATCAGCCTGTATTTGATGTAGCGTGAATAGGTGACCTCACCATCAGGCGCATCCTTGGTGTTCGGACGATAGCCGTTGAAGGTGATCATCGGGTATTCCATCCCGCCCAGCTCCCACGTGTTCACGGATTGGGCGGTGGGGTACGGATAATTGAAGGAGAACTTGTTGTAGACATCCATGGTGTGGATGACCGCTTCGGTCGAGTATTTGGACCAGATCGGTTCCGCTTCGTTCGGATAGAAACTCATCGCCATGACGAGCGGGTTGTCGTCATCGTCCTGACGAAAACCCATGGCATCCCAAATGAATTTGCGCGAGCTCGCCCAGGCAAAATCGCGCACATTGTCGGCTTGAAAGCGCCAGGTTTTGGTTTTCGATGTGCCCTCGGCTTCATTCTCCCGCGCTTCATCGGGTGTGACGATGAAAACCGGCTTGTCGGAGGATTTGGCTTGTTCCAAACGGCGGCGCTGTTCGCGGGTGAGGACAGAGCCTGCATTTTGCAGCTCACCGGTGGCGCTGACGATATGATCGGCAGGCACGGTAATTTCGACGTTGTAATCGCCGAATTCCAGCGTGAACTCGCCCCGGCCAAGGAAAGCCTTGTTGTGCCATCCCTCGTAATCGGTGAAAGCCGCCATGCGCGGGAACCATTGGGCGAGAAAGAAGATCGTGTCGTCCGTCGGCTCTTCGGCACCTGAGGGGAAGTTTTCATAGCCGCCGCGGCCGCCGACGATGCTCTCGTTGATGATGGCAAACGACCAGGCGATGGTGAAGTCGATATCCTGACCGGCCTCCAGGACATCGGGCAAATCAATGCGCATCATGGTGTCGTTAACGACGTAGGCGAGATCGTTGCCGTCGCCGTTGGTCACCGCGTTGATTGTGAAGCCATAGTCGTTTTGCTCGAAGTTTTCGAGGCGTTGCAGCGCACTGAAGCTTAATGTGGGGGCTTTGTTCGAACCGGGGCGGCGCGCCATGTCGGCGAGGCGCGCGGACTTGCGGGCGAGCGAGCCTTCGGCGAAGCGGTTCTGGTCAAGCGCCACCCAAAGATAACGCAGCTCATGGGGCGAGTTGTTGGTGTAGGTGATGGTCTCCGACGCCGTGATGGTTTTGGCGTCTTCGTCGAGGGTGACGTCGATGTCGTAGTCGGCGCGCTGTTGCCAATAGGCAGGGCCTGGTTCACCGGTGGCTGCACGATACATGTTTGGCGTGGGAAGCTCTTGATCGAGCTGCTCGAACGCCCTCGCACCCGAACCCACACCGGTGAATGTGGGTCTTTTCTCTTCAGCCAGCGCAGGTGATGAGAGGACCACAATCCATGACAACAAACAGCTTAGAAACCGCACGCAATGTTCCTTCGTAATGAATGGAGGCAACGTAACAACTGGTGTGTTGCTGTCCAGTGACCTTGAGAGGTTAACCCTTAGAAAAGCACACTAATGATCCCGGTCAATGACCCTGAAATCTAAGATCCTCATACCAAAAAGAACACAAGCCACCTCAAGATGACGTTTCGTTTCAATGAGCACTGAAGCGTGAGCAGCTTCAGTCTTGAAGATGCCTGTCCATGAAACGAAGGATCGTCTCGAACCTGTGCTGGCCCACGGCCCCGGCACGAATGCCGTGGCGCGCGCCGGGATAGGTCATCATCTCAAAAGGTGCCGCTGCGCCTTGCAGGGCTGCAAAAACGCGGGTGGAATTGTCGAACGTCACATTGTCGTCCGCCATGCCGTGGATCATCAAAAGTGGGACATCGTGGTTCTCAAGATAGGGGAACACCGATGCGGCTTCATAGCCTTCGGGATTGTCCTTAGGCGTTTGCATATAGCGCTCCGTGTAGAACGTATCATAGAGGGACCAGTCGGTCACCGGCGCGCCTGACACTGCCGCTGCATAGGTGCCCTCGGGCGCACGCAACGCCAGGTGCAGCGTCATATATCCGCCATAGGACCAACCAGTGACGCCGATCTTATCAGCATCCACAAAAGGCAGCGAAGCCAGAAAGGCCGCGCCCTTGAGCTGATCATCGACTTCAACACCGGCCAACTGCTTAAAGAGATGGTCTTCGAAAGCCTTCCCCCGGCCTTTCGAACCACGATTGTCCAGTGTAAAGACGATATAGCCTTGCTGCTGATAAATTTGATGCTCCAGCGAACCGAAGCGGTTGCGCACAAGCTGCACCCCTGGCCCACCATAAACAACGTGAATGGCCGGGTACCGACGATCAGGGTCAAAATCATGGGGCTTGAGAAGGCTGTAATGAAGGGTGGTCCCGTCCTCCGCCTTCAAAGTACCAAATTCAGGTTCGCTATGCGCATCTATATAGGGCGTATAAGGATGATCCTTATCAAGCGCATTATCCTCGATCCAGGCGACACGCTCGCCGGTCATCTTATAAAGGCCCACTTGCTTGGGCTGCGCGGTGTTTTCACTTTCACCGATGAAGCTCGCCGCATCCGGCGCAACGGCAGCGTTCCATGTGCGACCCAAAGGCGTGATACGCTCTGGCACACCGGGTTTGCGGTAGCTGACGCGGTAAAGATGCTGCTCCAGTGGGGTGTCTCGAGAGCCCAGAAAAGTGACGGCCCCCGCGTCGCGATCCACCCCGCCCACCGCATGCACGGGCCATTCGCCATGGGTGATTGGTGTCCGTTTGCCATCATCCTTATAATGATAGATATGCCGGAAACCGCTGTCTTCATTGGTCCACAGGAACCCCTCATCAAGGGCACGGAAATCATGGGAGAGGTTGATCCAAGCGGGCTGCTTTTCGATGAAAACCTCCGTCACCGCACCCGTGTCGATATCGACACGGGCAAGCGTCAGCTCCGTCTGATCACGGTTGACGGTCTGGATATAAAGACGATCCGCATCCGCCCAATTGACCCGCGCCAGATAGGTATCGGGTGAAGCGCCCCAGGCGATCTTGATCGGCCGCCTTTTGTCCATGCGCTTGATGAAGAGATCCACCACCGCATTGGGGCGCCCTGCCCGCGGATAGCGCTGCTCGACGATGCTCACCTCACCGGCGGCCACATCGACCCGCGGGATGATATCGACACCTGTCTCATCGGTACGCGTATAAACCATGGCGCGATCGTCAGGGCTCCACCAATTCCCGGTGTAGCGGCTCATCTCCTCCTGGGCGACAAACTCTGCCGTGCCATAGGAGATGCCCTCCTCGCCTTTTGGCGACAGGCGCCTCTCTTGCCCACTTTCAAGATCAATCACGAACACCGCGCCGTCACGCAGAAAACTGACAAACCCGCCCCCGGGGCTCACCTTCGCATCATACTCAAAGGCTTCCGTTTCCGTCAGACGACGGACAGTCCCTCCGTTCAAGGTCACAAGAAACAGATCCCCGGCAAGCGGGACCAGGATCGCTTCGCCCTTTTTATCCCACTGGTACTGAACAATCCCGCGGGAGGAGGCGATCCGCTTGCGCTCACGCAAGGCCTTCTCTTCCTCGGAAAGCGCAAAGCCATCGGGTTCGAGGGTTTGGGAATCGACCAGCATCGACGCCGCGCCGGTGGCCACATCATAGGCCCAAAGATCGAGCCGCCGGGCATCATCGGCGCGGGGTTTGAGGAAGGTCACCACATCACCCTTCGGCCCATACGTCACCGATCGCGGGCTGGTGCCATAAAGGCTCGGGCTTCCAAAAAGACGCTCAGGGGTCAGACCATCTTGAGCAGAAGCGGTGGCAAACAAAAGAATGGACAGGGCACTGAGGCCGAAAAGACAAAGACGCATGATGTCAGTTCATGCCAGTCCCGCACGGCACTGCCAAGAAGCAGCGCTTGCACTTTTTAGTCTTCGATCACCTCTTTGATCGAGTTGTCGTCGTTCATGATGACCACGGTGGGCGCGTGACCTTGCGCCTCGCCCTCATCCATATCGGCGAACGCAGTGATGATGACTTTATCACCGGCGTGGGCATGGCGAGCCGCTGCACCATTGAGCATGATCTGGCGGCTGCCCCTTTCGGCCTTGAGGGCATACGTCGTCAGCCGCGCGCCATTGGTGACGTTCCACACGTCGACCTTTTCATAGGGCAAGATCCCTGACGCATCGAGCAGGTCGTGGTCGATCGCGATCGAC
>JBCCTG010000061.1:0-8486 GCA_039198735.1 Pseudomonadota bacterium
CAACGATCGAAATCCGTCACGAGGGGTTTCTTTATATCAAAGACCTGGCCGAGCAGGACCCGACCAACATTTTCAATCTTTTCGGTCTCCTGCCTTATGACCCCACCATCGTTCCCGTGATCGGTGCGTTTTTAGGCATCGGTGTTCTGCCGCTTCTCATGGGCGCGGCAATGTGGGTGCAAACGAAACTCAATCCTCCGCCTGCGGATCCTGTTCAGGCGCAGGTGTTCGGCCTGTTGCCGCTGATCTTCATCTTCATTTTCGCTCCGTTCGCTGCGGGTCTTGTTCTCTACTGGTTCTGGAACACCTTCCTTGGCGTGGTGCAGCAATATGTGATTATGAAGCGTGCGGGAGCCGATGTGGATCTCTTGAGCAACATCAAGCAAACCTTCGCGAAAAAACCTGCACCGGAAAACAAACCTGCCGAGTGATATGACGCCCAATCAGCTTTTCGCACAGCTTTGGGACCGCTACGCAGGGCTCAATCCGCGCGCCCAAGAGATCAATGATCTGCTTGAAAAGCGTGGTGAGCGGGTGATCAACGACCATATTGCTTTCCGCACACTGAATGATGAGCGTTTGGGCATCGATCATTTGGCGAAGGTTTTTTTGAGCGTTGGGTACGAACCCCAGGACACGTACACGTTCGAAGAGAAAAAACTTTTCGCCCGATACTATGCCCACAAGGACCCCGCTCAACCAAAAGTCTTTATCTCGGAACTTCTCTTGGAAGAGTTCTCAGCCGATTTGCAGCACAAAATGCGCGGACTTGTGGACCAACTCTCGCCCGAGCAGCTTGCTGATCCTATGCTCCTCAACGCCGGACGGCTGTGGCAAACCTCCCATGCGGATTATGAAGCGCTTTATGCGGAAAGTGAGTACGCAGCTTGGGTTTCGGCTTTCGGTTTCTGTGCGAACCATTTCACCGTTTATGTGAACGCACTGAAAACCTTCGAGATGCTCGAAGAGCTTGCCAGCTTCGTTGAGGATGCAGGCCACCCGATGAACAGGTCTGGCGGGCTCATCAAAGGTTCCCCTGCGGTCTATCTTGAGCAGTGTTCGACGATGGCGACGGAGATCCCCGTCACCTTCACCGATGGCACATCCCGACTACCAAGCTGTTTTTATGAGTTCGCCAAGCGCTACCCGATGCCTAAGGGCGATCTCTATCAAGGCTTCGTCGCGGCGAGTGCCGATAAAATCTTCGAGAGCACCAACCGTTAAGGGTCTCTTCACCGAACGCTGGCTCGATAGCTAAGATGGAGGTCAAGGATGATCTTATCCAAAGACGCTGAAGCATCTCTCGTGCGCAGGCCTGATGAGCCTGGGCACTTCATGCGGATCAAACCGTTGGAACGGCTGGTGATCGTCACCCTGGATGACACGCTCCTGGCCCAGACGGTTGCAGCCAAGCGCGTTTTGGAGGTCGGCGGCGATCTTTATGATCCGGTTCTCTACATTCCGCGTAAGGATGTGAAGGCCGCCTTCAAGAAAAACGACAAGACCACACATTGTCCTTTGAAAGGCGAAGCCAGTTATTTCTCCGCCAAGGAGATCACCGGCACGTGGGCTGATGAGATTGCCTGGTCCTATGAGACGCCCTTGGATTTTGCATCGGAGATTAAGGGCCTTATCGCCTTCGATACAAACCGCGTCGCGATCACAGAAGCTCCGAACGTTTCATCTTGAGAGACGTTTGCGTTTTGGCCGCTTGTGAACGCGAAATCGGTCATCCACTTTTGCTACTAGAGCTGTTTCAGTGATCTTCGAGCCACTGAAACAGCTCTCGATTCTTTGACTGTCGCGTTTTCGAACCGCCAAAACCGGCTCCACTTTGGCTGAAAACGCTCTAAAAACTCTAAGGCGCACCAAAACGTTCTGCCCATGCGGTGATCTGATCCTCTTCGATTTTTTTGAAAAGGACGGAAGGTGCTTCGAAGCTTTGACCCTGCGGGAGCACATCGAGAAGAGCTTCGCCCTCGCCTGGCCAGCTTGAGACCTCGGTCCCGAACACAGAGGCCAACTTATCTGCCGTGAATGGAATGACCGGCGCCGAAAGACGTGCATAAAGCGGAATAAGATTGAGCGCGGTACGAACGATCATGCCAGCTTTTTCGGGATCCTCTTTGAAAACAGCCCAAGGGGCAGCCGCTTGCAAATATTCGTTGCCAAGCACCCAGATGGCGCGGAGTTCGGCGAAGGCTTTGCGGAACTCCATGGCTTCAAGGTGCCCAGTGTAGCTATCGATGCGCTCACGGAGGTCCTTCTCAAGCTGGGCTTCAACTGCGCCAGGCTCCCCCTTTTCAGGGACCTTCGCATCGAACTTAGAGCCTGCAAAACGTGTGATCCGGTTGACGAAATTGCCCAGGACATCGGCGAGATCCTTGTTCACCGTGGCGGCAAAGGTCTCCAGCGTGAAAGCCGTATCATCCGACTCCGGTGCGTTGGCCATCAGATACCAACGCCAAGTGTCAGCAGGCAAAAGCTCCAGCGCTTGATCCATAAAGATGCCCCGGCCTTCGGAGGTCGAAAACTTGCCGCCATACCAAGTGAGCCAGTTGAGACTTTTGAGCTGATCAACTTTTTTCCAAGGCTCGCGCGACCCGAGGATCGTGCAAGGGAAACTCACCGTATGGAAAGCGACATTGTCCTTGCCCATAAACTCGACATAACGAACATCATCGGCGCCCTCGTCCTCGCGCCACCATGTGCGGTAAGCATCGCCGAGCTTTTCCTCCGTGGACGCGATGTAAGCGATCGGCGCATCGAACCAGACATAGAAAACCTTGCCCTCAAGATCAGGAACCGGCACCCCCCAAGAAAGATCGCGGGTGATCGACCGGTCGCGCAGACCCTCATCGAGCCATTTGTAAGCGATGGAGCGCGTCAACACTGGCCAATCGGGGTGGGCATCGACCCAAGCCCGCACATCGCCCTCAAGCTTTGATTGCAGAAGATGGAGGTGCTTGGTTTTTTTCAACTCGATGTCTTTTGACCCAGAAATGGCAGAATACGGATCGATGAGATCTGTTGGGTCGAGCAGCGTCCCGCAATTGTCGCACTGGTCACCCCGCGCCTTCTCAAAACCGCAATGGGGGCAGGTGCCCTCGACATAACGGTCAGGCAAGAAGCGCTCATCCGTGTTCGAATAAATCTGCTCGTCTTCAACTTCGGCAAGATAGCCGTGCTCTTTCAGTTTGGCGGCGAAATGCTGGGTGAGCGCATGATTGTGCGGTGAGGAGGAACGGCCGAAATGATCGAAGCTGAGGCCGAAATCCGCGCCCGCCTGCTTTTGAAGCTCATGTTGCTCTGTGCAGTAGGTCGCAACATCCTGCCCGGCCTTCAGCGCCGCGATCTCCGCCGGCGTGCCATGTTCATCTGTCGCGCAGATATAAAGAACGTCATGGCCCCGTGCCCGCTCGAACCGCGCATAGACATCCGCCGGTAACATGGAGCCGACGAGGTTCCCCAAATGTTTGATGCCATTGATGTAGGGAAGCGCGGATGTGATCAGAATGCGGGCCATGGGGTTATCTCTTTGAGCGAGACGACCTGATGCCCGTTTCTCCGAAGCTCCGCAACGTTATCCACTGACGCCGGGACCGGCGAACATATAGCTGAGACCGATGAAGGCACCGACGCGGTAATCATCACCAACAATTGGGCTATCGGTAATTTCCGAGGGCAGGAAATCCATGGTTACCGAACCATTCATCTGAATGCGCCGTGAGATCCGCCCACGGAAATTTGCGCCCACGAAGGGGATATAGGCCGTGTCGCCTTCAAAAAAGCCGCGGTCCAAACGAACTTCGTCGTTCTCAACACCAAAATAGTAATCAACGAAATTGGAGGACCGAATGCGGATACCGCCAAGGGGACGCAAGGAGTAAGCACGGAAGTTGGAGACTTCGAACGTCGCCCGCGCCTCGGCTGCGAAGCCGTCATGCTGCCCCGCGACATCGGTCATGCCTTCGAATTGCAAGCGCAGACGGCCAATACGGTGCACGGCCCTGGCGCCGAGTTCGAGCGTGCCGTTGCGGTCATCCATACCCTGGAGAAAGGGGCTGTCATCGGCATCATAGCCCTGGAAGCGGTAACGACCCTCAAAGGAAACGGTGGTGGTCTTTGTCGGTTTCCAAAAGCGGTAGGAAACATTGGGACCGGCAAGGGTGAGATTGCCTTTGTTAAAAATATAAAAGGGGATCGGCAGCACCCGCACATTGGGATCAAGCTCCCTGTAAGGCTCGTCGATAATCGCCACGGCACCGCCGACAGCGAAAGTCGTCATCTTGCTGAAGCGTTCAATCTCTTCCTGGGTTTGCGCCCATGCGGTTCCGAGCAGTGCCGCCCCGCATCCCAGCAGTCCTCGAAACATCACGACGATTATCTCCCGATACACTTTCCGTTATCGCATAAGCCTTGACTTAACCCTAGTCCCCAAATTTCAAGTTTCTCGGGAAGCCTTTGGGCACTTGCTTGCCCGCGCCGCCGCGGCGACCGAGCCAGTTTTTCCAAGCGGCCTCGCTTTGCTCCCGCCCTGCGCGGTCAACCCAGGTGAGCGGCGCTTTGGCACGGATCAGCGTGGCATCCACCACCGAGGCGGTTCCTGACTTTTGGAAGATGACGCCCTTACCGCGGGTCATCAGCGGCACGTCCGTGGCCGGAAAAACCAGCATATTGCGGTTGGACGTAACGCTGGCCACGTGATCTTTCGGCCCCGGCGCTGTGTCCAAGGGGCGGGCTGTCACCATCTCTGCCCCCTCGGCAAGATTAAGGAGCTGCTTACCTTTACGGGTGTTGGCAATGATATCTTTTTCCTCGACGAAAAGGCCATGTCCCGCCGACGAGACGAGAAGGAAGGTCCGCGCCTCCGACACCAAGGTCATGGACGTTACATCAGCATCGGCACCGAGATCGACGATGATACGGAGAGGCTCGCCCTGCCCGCGCCCACCTGGAAGGTCGGAAACACTGAGGGTGTAGCTCTTGCCGTGGGTGGAGAAGAGGAAAACTTTATCCGTGCTCTGTGCATTCAAAACGAAGCGTTCTCGATCGCCGTCTTTGTACTTGATCGTGGAGAGGTCATCCGTATGCCCTTTGAGTATCCGGCACCAACCTTTCTCAGAAATCACAATCGTGACCGGCTCACTCTCGATCAGATCGTCAAGCACGATGTCGTCATCTATCGGCGCATCGGCCATATCGGTCCTGCGCTCACCGAGCCCGCCCTTGCCGCCAAAGCTTGTCTTGGTCTCCCGCAACTCAGCGGTCATCACGGCGGATTGCCGATCATCGGATTTGAGAAGCGCCTTCAGCTCTTTTTGCTCAGCTTTGAGATCCTTGTTCTCTTTTTTAATCTCCATCTCTTCGAGTTTGCGAAGAGCGCGAAGGCGCATGTTGAGAATCGCCTCGGCCTGCACCTCGGTCAGGTCGAACGTGGCGATCAGCTCGTCCTTTGGATGATCTTCGAAACGGATGATCCTGATCACTTCGTCAAGGTTGAGATAAGCAATGAGATAACCGGCGAGAATCTCCAACCGCTTGGCGATTTTGTCGAGGCGGTGCTGGGTCCGGCGCAAGAGAACATCCCGCCGGTGATCGACAAACGCCAGCAAGACTTCGCGCAAACCCATCACGCTGGGGGCACCATCAGCACCCAGAACATTCATGTTGAGGGGAAAGCGCACCTCAAGGTCCGTGGCCTTGAACACCGCGGCCATCACCGCTTCGGCTTCGAGGGTTCCCGAGCGCGGCTCCAGCACCAAGCGGATATCCTCGGCGCTTTCGTCACGGACATCGGTAAGGATCGGCAGCTTCTTCGTCGTGATCAGCTCGGCGATCCGCTCGATAAGCTTCGCCTTTTGCACCTGATAGGGAATTTCCGTCACGACAATCTGGTAGCGGCCACGGCCCAGGTCCTCCTGGAACCAATGGGCACGCAGCCGGAAACCGCCCCTGCCCGTTGCATAAGCTTCCACCAAGCTTTCTCGAGGCTCGACACAGATCCCGCCGGTGGGAAAATCCGGACCCTGAACATGGTTAAGAAGCGTTTCGGTGCGCGCACCCGGTGTCTTGATCAAATGGATAGACGCATCGATCAATTCCACCGGATTGTGCGGCGGGATGCTGGTCGCCATCCCAACGGCGATCCCTGACGCACCATTGGAGAGAAGATGCGGGAAGGCCGCGGGCAGAACACTGGGCTCTTGATCCTCACCATCATAGGTGTCGCGGAAATCCACGGCATCTTCGTCAATACCCTGAAGAAGAAGCTCGGCAGCCTGCGTTAGACGGCTTTCCGTGTAGCGCATGGCCGCCGCGTTATCGCCGTCGATGTTGCCGAAATTGCCTTGGCCATCGACAAGAGGCACACGGACGGAAAAATCCTGGACCAACCGCACCAGGGCATCATAGATCGCTTGGTCGCCATGGGGGTGAAAATTGCCCATCACCTCGCCCACGACCTTCGCGGATTTCTTGTACGAGCCACTCGGCGAAAGACGCATGCCGCGCATGGCATAGAGGATGCGGCGGTGAACCGGCTTTAACCCATCGCGAACATCCGGCAGCGCCCGCGCCGTGATGGTGGAGAGGGCATAAGCAAGGTAGCGCTGCGACAAGGCTTCGGTGATCGGCTCATCGAAAATCGCTTCTTCGACAGATTGGGGAGAACCCTTTTTGGTTGTGCTGCGGCGCTTGGCCATTTTGCCTCCATGGGAGCGTCAAAACGTTGGGAGTTAGGCCGCATTGTCAGGAAAGGCCACGTCTTGGCGGCGTTAACCTTCGGGGTGGTGAACACAACCATAAATTCATTTATTCTTTTCCACGGGTTAGAACTTATGCTGTATTTTTATGACAAGCGTTATGGTTAACCGATTTTTTTGCGAACCCCATGCATTTTAAGGAAGATTTCTGTTTCAGTCTGTGATATGTTGCGTCGCAAGGTGGGACAGGTTGGGTCGCCGGTTCCCCTTATAGTTGTAATCCTGAGGGGAAACTTTATGAAAAAAACTCTAGCTCTTGCGTCTGCCGCTGCCTTTGCGCTTGGTTCGGCTCACGCTGCACTCGTCGACTTCACTGACGGCACCTGGCAAGACGGCGTCGGCCAAGTTGTCGACGGTGTTACCGTTACCGTGACCGGCGTGCCACAAGCCATCGTTAATGGCGACAGCGTCAGTGGTTCGTTCTGCGCGCCAAATGGTGTTTTCGCTTGTGCTGTTGACGGCGTTGGCGTTGGTAACAGCGACGAAGTTACCGGTGATACACAAAGTGTCCTGGTCACTTTCTCGGCTCCTGTTCGCGTGACCGCGACCTATTACCTTGATCTCTTCAAAGACAAATTCGTCTCGCCACTCGACGAGACCGAAAGCGCACTTGTCGACTTCACGCTTTTCGGCGCGGGTGCTGGCACCGACGCTGAAACGTTCGCTGTCGACAAAAAAGGCAATGGCGCTGGCTATGCGGAAGAGCTCTTCCCTACTGGCGTTCTCGTCACGGCAGCACTCTTCACACCAGGCGTTGGTGAAGACGATGGAACCCCAGACTTCGCTCTCGCTGGTCTGCGTATCCGCACCAACAATGTTGACAACCCTGTTCCCGTTCCAGGTGCCCTCCCGCTCTTCGCGGCAGGTCTAGCTGGCCTCGGCATGGCGCGTCGTAAGCGCAAAGCGTAAGTTTACTGATAACTTTCAATCAGTTGAAGCGCGGGTCCTCGACCCGCGCTTTTTTTGTTTTCTGCACCACATCTGCTTGAAAAAATTTTAGCAAACGCTAAAGAAAGGTTAACGATACGAATGGGCGGGTTGATGATGCGCGCCATTCCACGTGGCGTTCTGGTCGCGCAGTCGATGGCCAGCGGCAACGGAGCATCCCGTGAGCTTGTTCCACTCTTGAGGGGGGCGGATCGTTCGAAAACGATTTCGCCTTGGATGGTAAGGGTTCTATGAAAACCAAATTCGCAATCGCTGCATCTGCAGCTGCTCTTCTTGTCGGCACAGCGAACGCTGCACTTGTCGACTTCACTGACGGCACCTGGCAAGACGGCGTCGGCCAAGTTGTTGATGGTGTTACCGTTACCGTGACTGGCATGCCAACGCAAATCGTCAATGGCGACAGCGTCACTGGTTCGTTCTGTGCTCCTGGTGGTGCTTTTGCTTGTGCCGTTGACGGTGTCGGCGTCGGCAAAAGTGACGAAGTCACTGGCGCAGCAGAAAGCGTTCTGGTCACTTTCTCGGCTCCTGTTCGCGTGACCGCGACCTATTACCTTGATCTCTTCAAAGACAAATTCGTCTCGCCACTCGACGAGACCGAAAGCGCACTTGTCGACTTCACGCTCTTCGGCGCGGGTGCTGGCACCGATGCTGAAACGCTCGCTGTCGACAAAAAAGGCACAGGCGCTGGCTATGCGGAAGAGCTCTTCCCTGCTGGGGTTCCGTCGTCTTCACCAACACCTGGCGTGAAGAGTGCTGCCGTGACGAGAACGCCAG
>JBCCTG010000062.1:0-8184 GCA_039198735.1 Pseudomonadota bacterium
CTTTTCCAAGGCATCGGCCCGCGCTTCATGGCCACGCGCTACCACAGCCTCACCATCGACCCGGCATCCGTTCCGGATACGATTGATGTCCTCGCGACATCGGTCGACGATAAGGAGATCATGGCGCTGAAAGTCATAGGCCACCCTCTTTACGGCGTACAATTCCACCCCGAGAGCTATTTGAGCGATGGCGGCGGCCAGCTCCTCGCCAATTTCCTCCACGCTGCCGGTATGAAAGAAGCGGCGTGAGCGGAGGATTTGATCCAATCCTCGCAGCAGCGGTTTCAGGGCGTCCACTCACGCCGCCTGAGATGGAGACAGCCTTGGCGGCGCTCTTTGAAGGGGACGTTGCGCCGGAGAAAAGCGCTGCGTTTCTCACTGCCCTCAGGGTGCGCGGGGAAACCGCTGATGAGCTTCTCACCGCCGTCCGGTTCTTGACATCCCGTGCCCGGATGATTGCCTCACCTACAGGAACGCTCGATACTTGCGGCACCGGCGGGGATGGTGCTTCCACCTTCAACATCTCCACCGCCGTTGCATTGGTCGTGGCGGGCGCAGGTGTTCCCGTGGCCAAGCATGGCAACCGGGCGGTCTCTTCCGCCTCCGGATCATCGGATGTTTTGACGGAGCTCGGTGTCGACATCGCCGCGCCTATCGAAGCGCAGGAGGCGCTGCTGAAAGAGGAGGGGATCGCGTTCCTCTTCGCCCCCAACCACCACCCCGTCCTCGCCAAGGTGGCAGGCGTGCGCAAAGCCTTGGGGTTCCGCACACTCTTCAATATGCTTGGCCCGCTCTTGAACCCCGCAGGTGCCAAACGGCAGTTGATCGGTGTCTTCGATCCAGGGCTCGCGCCGCTGTTCGCCGAGGTCCTGAAAGCCGAAGGCAGCGAACGCGCCTGGATCGTCTATGGCCATGGCGGCCTTGACGAACTATCCGTCTCCGGATCGAACCTGGTGACAGAGCTTCACGATGGAAAGCTACGCTCTTTTGCGGTGATGCCCCAAGATGCTGGCTTGGAGCCGTCACCGATCGAAGCGCTCAAAGGCGGCGGGCCGAAAGACAATGCCGCTGCCCTTTCTGGGCTTCTCGCAGGTGTCAAGGGTGCTTACCGCGACGTGGTCGTCCTCAATGCTGCCGCGTCTTTGGTGATCGCTGGGAAGGCGGCCGATCTCAGAAACGGCGCGCGTCTTGCAGCGGAGAGCATCGACAGTGGCCAAGCTGCGCAAAAACTCGCAGCACTGAAGAAAGGGACAGCGGCGTGAGCGTTCTTGACCGGATCATCGCTTATAAGCGCGAGGAAGTCGCGAGCGCCAAAAAGCAGCGTTCGGAGGAAAGCCTTCTCGATGCTGGCCAGGCGATCACCCCGAGAGGGTTCGCCAAAAGCCTTCACAGCGCCGCAAAGAACGGCATCGGTGTCATCGCCGAGGTGAAACGCGCCAGCCCCTCCAAGGGCCTCATCCGTGAAGACTTCGTGCCCGCCGAGCTTGCAAGGGCCCTGGAAGCAGGGGGCGCCGCTTGCCTTTCCGTCCTCACCGATACGCCAAGTTTCAAAGGCCATCTTTCCTTCGTGGCTGAGGCGCGCGCTGCGACCTCGATCCCGATTTTGCGTAAGGATTTCATGGTGGACACGTATCAAGTGGCCGAAGCGCGGGCCGCTGGTGCCGACGCGATCCTCCTGATTCTGGCGGCCTTGGATGATGCGTTGGCAGCGGACCTGCGCGCCGCGGCGGCAGAGCAGGGTCTCGACGTTCTCGCCGAGGTCCATGACGAGGCCGAGGTCGAACGTGCCTTGCGGCTGGGTCCCGATCTTCTTGGGGTCAATAACCGCAACCTCAACACCTTCGAAACCGACATCGCCACGACGCCGCGCCTTGCCAAGCTCGCAGGTGATGTTCCCATCGTCAGCGAAAGCGGCGTTGACGGCGCCGATGCTATGCGCACCCTGGTGGACGCAGGTTTTCGGCGTTTTTTGATCGGTGAGCACCTGATGCGCGCCACCGATCCTGAAGCCGGGCTCAGGCGCCTCCTTAAAGCTGTTGACCACCCAGGAGAACAACCTTAGAACGGTCACGATTTGTTCTTGAGGTTCCTATGCTCACAGCGAAACAGCGCGCGCTTTTGATGTTCATCCACAAACGTTTGGAGGAAACAGGCGTCTCCCCCTCCTTTGAGGAGATGAAAGTCGCCCTGGACCTCAAGTCGAAATCAGGCATTCACCGTCTGATCACGGCGTTGGAGGAGCGCGGTTTCCTGCGCCGCTTGCCCCATAAGGCACGGGCGTTGGAAGTGCTGAAATTGCCTGAAGCCGCAGCGCCCCCACGGCGTGATGCTTTCAAGCCTTCGGTCATCGAGAACTTGAATTATGCATCGGGCAAGCCAGCTCCTGGTCTGGAGGAAGAGGGCGTGCCCATTCTCGGCCGCATCGCCGCTGGCACGCCAATCGCTGCGATCCAGCACGAGCAAGCCCGCGTTCAGGTCCCCCCGTCCATGCTGCGCGGCGGTGAGCATTTTGCCCTCGAGGTGCATGGCGATTCCATGATCGATGCAGGCATCCATGATGGTGACACCGTGGTGATCGAGCGCTGCGATGATGCCCGCACAGGGGAGATTGTGGTGGCATTGATCGAAGACGAGGAAGCCACCCTCAAACGCCTCCGCAAAAAAGGCGGCTCTATTGCTTTGGAGGCTGCCAATCCGGCCTACGAAACCCGCATTTTCGGTCCCAACCAAGTGAAGGTTCAGGGACGCCTTGCAGGTCTTATCCGCGAGTACTGAGCCAGCCCAAAAATTGGGCATTCCCAAACGGGGCGACCCACGCTAACCCCAGTTTTCGACCGGAGGAGTGGCAGAGTGGTCGAATGCGGCGGTCTTGAAAACCGTTGGGCGTTCACGCGTCCCGGGGGTTCGAATCCCTCCTCCTCCGCCATTTTTGTTGCGCTACCGCCTTCGGCTACTTGAGCGTCTGGCTTCGGGTTCGAACTTTGTCCCGAACCCTCCGCCACCTTTATCTGGCCTACCGATTCGCTACCTGAGGCCGCGTTCGAAGTTGATCCCGACTTCTCCACCATTTTGATCTCACGCGCCGCAAGCGTTCCAATGGGGCGGCGAACGATTGCCGAGGCCCAGTCGGACCTTTTGCGTGTTTGGGTTCGAAGTCCTTTTCTCCGTCTTCGCCGTCGCTACTTCTGGTGTCTTGCGCCTCACAAGATCCTTAGCTTGAAGCCTATGCAGGTGCACTGTCGCCAAGAAAGGGTCTGATTGATGAGCAAACGCTGTGTGATTATCGGTGCAAGCCATGCCGGTTCCCAGGCTGCGCTGTCTCTTCGTCAGTCGGGTTGGGAAGGGCTCATCACCTTGATCGGTGATGAAAATATGTTGCCCTATCATCGCCCGCCGCTGTCGAAGGCGTATCTTGCTGGTGATATGGCGCTCGATCAGATTTTGCTCCGTCCCCAGATGGTGTATGATCAAGCGGACATCACTCTGAAGCTCGGCGCAAAGGCGAATAAAATCGACCGGGCCGCGCGCAATGTGACCCTTGATGGTGGGGAGCAGGTTCCTTACGACAAATTGGTCCTGGCGACCGGCGCGCGTGTCCGTCCTCTTTCTATTCCTGGTGCTGATGACCCGAGTGTTCTTTATTTGCGAGATGCCCGGCATTCTGAAGCCATCCGTGAGCATATCAAAACGGCCAAGCGTGCCTTGGTCATTGGCGGCGGATATATTGGCCTTGAGGCTGCGGCGTCTTTGCGCAAACAGGGTCTGGAGGTCGTCGTTCTCGAGGCGATGGACCGTATCCTTGCGCGGGTGACCAGCCCTCAACTCTCATCATTTTTCCGTCGTCTTCATAAAGAGGAGGGCGTCACAATCGTCGAGGGGACCCAAGCGCTAGCCATTGAGCGTGCCCGTGACGAACTTGTTATCAAGACGAGCATGGATCATAGGTTTCATGTTGATTGTGTGATCGTTGGCATTGGGGTCATCCCGAATAAGGACATCGCTGCCGAGGCGGGACTTCAGGTCGGAAACGGAATTGACATCAACGCCTTTTGCCAAACATCCGACCCCGACATTTATGCGATAGGTGATGTCGCGTGGCACCACTGCCCTTTCTACGACCGCCACACCCGTTTGGAGAGTGTTCCGAACGCCACCGATCAGGCGAAAACGGTTGCCGCCTACATGATGGGCAAAAATGTTCCTTACAAAAGCCTTCCGTGGTTCTGGTCGGACCAATATGATGTCAAGCTTCAAATCGCTGGTCTGTTCGAAGGTTATGACGACGTTGTCGTGCGTGGGGATATGAGCAGTGAACGGAGTTTTGCGCTTTTTTATTACGCTCGCGAGCGACTTCTGGCTGTCGATGCCGTCAACGCGCCGCGCGCTTTCATGGCGGCGCGTATGGCCCTATCCAAAGGACAGAACCTTGACAAAGCCGTCGTTCAAGACCCTGAAGCAGATCTTAAAAACGCAATGACCGCATGCTGATCAAATCGCTCTAGCCGAGAAGTTTTGTTTTGGCGTCTTCGTATTCACGCTCAAGCTGCGCGACATATTCAGCAACTGTTGCAATCTTGTCGATGGAGCCGATGCCCTGGCCACAACCCCAGATGTCTTTCCAAGCTTTGGCGTCGGTGTTGCCGCCGGAACCGAAATTCATGGCCGATGGATCGCTTTCAGGAAGATTATCCGGGTCCAGACCAGCACCTTCAATGGATGAACGCAGATAGTTGCCATGCACGCCCGTAAAAAGATTTGTATAGACAATATCATCGGCGCGGCCGTCGACGATAGCCTGTTTGTAGTTTTCGGCGGCGTTGGCTTCTTGGGTGGCGATAAAGGCCGAGCCTATGTAAGCAAAATCCGCACCCATGGCTTCGGCAGCGAGAACCGCGCCGCCACTGGCAATGCTGCCTGAAAGGGCAACCGGACCGTCAAACCACTGACGAATTTCCTGCATGAGCGCGAAAGGCGATTGCATGCCTGCGTGACCACCTGCGCCAGCGGCTACGGGGATCAAGCCGTCCGCACCCTTATCGATGGCTTTTTTCGCGAACACTTCGTTGATCACATCATGCAGAACGATACCGCCATAGGAATGAATGGCTTCATAGACCTCTTCGCGGGCACCAAGGGAGCAGATCACGATCGGCACTTCATGTTTCACGCAAGCCTCAAGATCATGCATCAAACGATCGTTTGATCGGTGCACGATCTGGTTCACCGCATAGGGCGCTGCGGGTTGATCGGGGTTGGCGTCGTTATGCTTGGCGAGTTCGGTTTTGATGTCGACAAGCCATTCATCGAGTTTTTCCGCAGGCCGAGCATTCAGGGCGGGAAAGGCGCCGATCACACCGGCTTTGCACTGCGCGATCACCAGTTTGGGGTTGGAGATGATGAACAGCGGTGAGCCGATCACGGGCAGCCGCATGTGTTTTTTGATCTCTTGGATGTTCGTCATTCGCCTCTCGCTCCTCGGTATGGTTTTTTGCGACCTGGCCGCTGATCTTTCTTGAAAGCTTACAGAATGATCGGCGCTTGGCCAGTCGCCTAGAGCTGTTTCAGTGATCTCCGAGCCACTGAAACAGCTCTCGATTCTTTGACTGTCGCGTTTTCGAACCGCCAAAACCGGCTCCACTTTGGCTGAAAACGCTCTAGCCTTACGCACATTGACCCAAGGCTTTGCCGTCCAGCACGGGCCTTATCGTTCGCCTTGCTTGTCAGCGAGAGTGGGCTTGCCTACAGGATTTTCGTTGCTCCATGAAGGTGATCGCCATGCGTCTTTCTGATTTCTACCTGCCGACGCTGAAAGAGACGCCGGGCGAGGCGCAGATTGCTTCGCACCGCTTTATGCTGCGTTCAGGCATGATCAGGCAGGAAGCCGCCGGGATCTATGCTTGGCTGCCGCTTGGACTTCGCGTGCTTCGAAAGATCGAGGTCATTGTGCGGGAGGAGCAAGACCGCACCGGAGCGACAGAAGTCCTGATGCCGACGATCCAGCCCGCTAGCCTATGGTCGGAAAGTGGACGATACGACGCCTACGGACCGGAAATGCTGCGTATGAAGGACCGGCACGATCGTGAGATGCTTTATGGTCCCACCAATGAGGAAATGATCACGGAAATCATCCGTTCTCATATCAAATCCTACAAGCAATTGCCCAAATTGCTCTACCACATCCAGTGGAAATTTCGCGACGAGGTGCGGCCCCGGTTCGGTGTGATGCGTGGGCGCGAATTCTTGATGAAGGACACGTACAGCTTCGACGTCAGCCCTGAAGCAGCGCGTGTCTCTTATCTGAAAATGTTTACCGCTTACCTGCGTACGTTTCGCCGGATGGGGCTCAAGACCATTCCGGTGAAAGCTGACCCTGGGCCCATTGGCGGTGATTTGACCCATGACTTCGTGGTCCTCGCAGACAACGGCGAGAGCGATGTTTTCCTGCACAAAGGCATGATGGAGCTCACCGCTCCTGCTGCGGATACGGACTTTAGAGGGGATCTCGAGCCGATTTTCGCCGCCTGGACCAAGCTTTATGCAGCGACCGATGAGATGCATGACGAGGCCGCTTACGAAGCCATCCCCGAGGAAGAGCGTCTGGAAACCCGCGGCATCGAGGTGGGTCACATCTTCAATTTCGGCACCAAATACTCTGAGCCCATGCGTGCCAAAGTGCAGACGGCTGAGGGTCAGGAGGTGGCTATGGAGATGGGCTCTTACGGCATTGGCGTCTCGCGCCTGGTCGGCGCTTTGATTGAAGCGCACCATGATGATGACGGACCCATCTGGCCGATCTCCGTGGCGCCTTTTCAAGTGGGGATCATCAACCTCAAGCCTGGCGACGAGGCAACCGATGCTGCGTGTGCTGATCTTGAAATAAAACTTGCGAGCACTGGCATCGACTTTCTCTATGATGACAGTAGGGACCGGCCCGGTGAGAAATTCGCACGCATGGATCTCTGCGGTGTGCCGCATCAGATCACCATCGGTCCACGGGGTATCAAATCGGGCGAAAGTGAGTGGAAACAGCGCAGCACAGGCGAAAAATTAAATGTTCCGCTCGCTGAGGTTGCGGAAACCGTCGCAGGCGCAGTGATTGCGGAGCTTGAGGCTTTGAACACTTAACTTAATCGAAGTTTATGATAATTTGAGATAAATTTTGGCTGTCTCGATTCGAGATTGTTATCCCCCCAATGGTTCCTTCTTCTAGTGTGAAGGAGTTCGATCACAGGGAGGGGCTCCAGTTGATGCGTACGGATCATATGCCGAGCGATAGTGAAGAGCGTAACCGCGCGGCGCGTTTGATGACCTTAGTTGTGGCCCGCGCTTTCGATGTGCCGCGGGAAAGTTTGATGGCCAAAAGCCGTTCCCGCGCCAATATTGCATTCGCGCGACAAGTCGCGATGTACCTGATGCATGTGGTCTTCGGGCAATCCCTCAAGGATGTCGGCGAAGCGTTTGGCCGGGAGCGGACCACCGTTGCTTATGCTTGCAGTCTCGTGGAGGATGAGCGTGACGATCTTGCGTTCGATCAGAAGCTCGACACCCTCGAAGATATGCTGGGGCGGCTTTGGGCGATCGAACGCCTGCGGATGAATTCTCTTAAGAAGTCCGAACGTCAAGACCAAGTCGCTGCCTGATCTGAGAGGGTGTGACCCCTGACATGCGCATGACTTGAAGTGTTTCGGCTTGGTCCCGTTTGGCCAGACGCTGCCCCTTGTCATTGGTGATCAAGCGATGGTGCCGATAGACCGGCGCGGTGATCCCCAAAAGCTCCTGCAGCACACGGTGGATCGGCACCGCACTGCGTAAATCTTCGCCGCGCCAGACGAGATCGACACCTTGTTCACCGTCGTCGATGACCGATGCCAAATGATAGCTCGTCGGCGTCTCCTTCCGTGCCAAGACCACATCGGTGAGGTCGAGAAGATCGCTTTGGTGCCCATGAACGATGCCGCCGCTATCCATCTCACGCCAATCGAGGGTGTCTTGTCCCAAATGCTGCCGAGCTCGCGCTGCATGAAGCCGCCAGGCGAAGGGCTGACCGTCGGCGAGGCGTCTTTTTTCCTCCAACGGCGGAAGCGGCGATGTTGCGGGTTCAGCCTTGGTCGTTCCGTGGGGAGCAGCCATCAGTTCACTGAGTTCCGCACGGGTTTTGAAACAGCGATAGATCAGCCCTTCTTC
>JBCCTG010000063.1:0-8166 GCA_039198735.1 Pseudomonadota bacterium
AATGACCGTCAGGGTCTTGAGGCCGAGAAAGTCAAACTTCACAAGACCCGCGGGCTCCACCCATTTCATATTGAATTGGGTGGCCGGCATGTCCGACCGAGGATCAAGATAAAGCGGTACAATCTCCTGAAGCGGACGATCGCCGATCACCACACCGGCAGCGTGGGTGGAAGCGTGGCGGTAGAGACCTTCGAGCTTGAGGGCGGTGACAAGCAGCGTGTCGACTTGCGGGTCAGCTTTGCGTTCCTCGGCAAAGCGCGGCTCTCCGTCGATTGCTTCTTTCAGCGTGACGGGATTGGCCGGGTTGTTGGGCACTATTTTGCAAAGACGGTCGACCTGGCCGAAGGGCATTTGCAGGACACGACCCACATCGCGCAGGACCGCGCGCGCCTGAAGCTTACCGAAGGTGATGATCTGGGCGACGCGGTCGTCGCCGTATTTTTGCTGGACGTAGGTGATCACTTCATCCCGGCGGTCCTGACAAAAATCGATGTCGAAGTCGGGCATCGAGACCCGCTCCGGATTGAGGAAGCGCTCAAAGAGAAGCCCGTAGCGCAAGGGATCAAGATCGGTGATGGTGAGCGCGTAGGCCACGAGACTGCCCGCGCCGGAGCCGCGCCCTGGGCCCACAGGGATGTCATGCGCCTTGGCCCATTTGATGAAATCCGAGACGATCAGGAAGTACCCGGAGAAACCCATGCGCACGATAACATCGAGCTCATGCTCCAGTCTTGCATCGTAGACGGAGCGCTCTTCAGCAGGGTCAATGGCCTTGAGCCGAGCGTTCAGCCCCTCCCGTGCAGCCGCGCGCAGGGCATCGTCTTCGGCGGACTTATCACCGGCAAAGGAAGGCAGAAGCGGCGCGGCCAAGCGGGGACGGAAAGCGCAGCGGTGGGCGATCTCCACGGTGTTCGCAGTGGCTTCAGGTAAATCCGCAAAGAGCGCGAGCATTGCGTCTTCGGGTTTGAACCAAGCATCCCGTGGGACGCGGCGGCGATCATCTTGAGAGATATAAGCACCGTCCGCGATGCACAGAAGCGCATCATGGGCATCATGGTCAGCCTCGGTGGCAAAATAAACAGTGTTGGTGGCCACAAGCGGTATGTCGCGGGCGTAAGCCTCACTGACCAGGGCGCTTTCCCAAGCAAACCGGCCTGATCCGTCCGTTCGGGGATCACTGGGTGCGCGGTTGAGTTCGAGATAGAGCCGATTAGGGAAAGCCGCCGTGAGACGATCAACAATTTTGCTAGCAAGGCGACGATCACCTTTGGCCAAGGCGCGATCAATAGGGCCGTCAATTCCTCCCGTCAGACAGATCAAACCATCTGTCTTCTGACAGAGATCAAGAAGGCCCACGCAAGGCTCATGCTGAGCAGCGGGCTTCAAAAAACTTTGCGACGCCAATGCCATCAATCGCTGATAACCGGCTTCATTCTGGGCGAGCAAAACCAGACGGGATGACGCCGCAGCTTTCACCGGCTGATCGCCGTCGCTCTCGTAAACCACGGGCAGTTCCATACCGATGATGGGCTGGATCCCGGCCCCGGCAAATGTCTCTGCAACCTCAAGCGCGCCAAAGAGGTTGTTGGTATCCGTCACTGCCACAGCTGGCATTTGCACAGCTTCGCAAAGTGTCTTCAGGCGGCTGACTGGAATGGCCCCCTCGGCGAGAGAGTAGGACGAGTGGACGTGTAGATGAATGAAAGAGGCTGGCATCCCCCAAATGCTAAGCGATTCCCGCCCATTTTCGCTGTGCCCTTTCTCCACAGCATCCAAGCTTTCAACCGACAGGGCCAGCCATCGCCACGGCGGTGGCCAGAACACTCAAAAGAATTGTAAAACCAGCGATATCTCGTGCAAAGGTCATCTTTTACCCCTTTTTTGTTCTTTTCTTGTTCCATAGCGTTCACCATGTTGCAAGCCAAACGAGGGGCAACGACCCCGTAGAAACGAGCAGCTATGCTGGCCCGAAGACCGAAAAGCTCTATGTTCTTATGATGTTCGCATACCCAACAGGAGAGATGAGAAGTTTTCCACAATGAAGTTTGAAGGCGTTCGAGATGACCTCTAAGATTGCTCAAAGACAAAGCGACCCATGTTCACGAACCGTTCCGACTCCTTTATAGAGGCCCCATGGCCTTTCTTTCCGAGCGCGCGATGCGCGCTGCCCAGCCCGAACAAACCTATCTCGATGGTCTGAACCCCGCCCAGCGGGATGCGGTTCTGACGACCGAAGGCCCGGTTTTGATGCTCGCCGGAGCCGGAACGGGCAAAACCAAAGCGCTGACCACGCGCATCGCTCATCTTCTGGCTTCTGGTTGCGCCAAACCTTGGGAAGTGCTCGCTGTTACCTTCACCAACAAAGCGGCGCGCGAGATGAAAGTGCGGGTGGAGCAGGTGATCGGCCCTGCGGCGGAGGGGCTTCGTTGGATGGGCACGTTCCACTCGGTTGCGGCGCAGATCCTCAGGCGCCATGCCGAGGTGGTCGGCCTCAAACCGAGCTTCACGATCATCGACACCGACGACCAGATCCGCCTTTGCAAACAAGTGATCGAAGCGGCCGGTCTCGATGAGAAGCGTTGGACCGGGCGGGGCATGGCGGCTGTCATCGATGGCTGGAAGAACAAGGGTCTCACGCCTGGCGATCTTGGCGCCCATGAGGCCGATGCTTTTGGTGACGGCAAAGCGATCGCGCTCTATCGGGATTATCAGAGCCGTCTGATCACCCTGAACGCGGCGGATTTCGGTGACCTTCTCGTCCACAATCTCACCATTCTGCGTCAGAAGGCAGACATTCAAGAAGAGTACAACCGCCGCTTTCGCTATATCCTCGTAGACGAATATCAGGACACGAATGTTGCCCAATATTTGTGGCTGCGCCTCCTCGCCAAACGCCGGGATGAGCAACCGGCGAATCTTTGTGTGGTTGGCGATGACGATCAATCGATCTATGGTTGGCGCGGGGCGGAGGTGGAAAACATCCTCCGGTTTGAAAAGGATTTTCCCGGCGCCAAGGTGATCCGGCTGGAACAGAATTACCGCTCCACCCCCTCGATCCTAGCTGCCGCGAGCGCGGTCATCAGCAACAATGATGGTCGCCTGGGCAAAACTTTGTGGACGGAGGAGCAGGAAGGCGAGCTCATCAAATTGCGCGGCGTCTGGGACGGCGAAGAAGAAGCGCGGGTGATCGCGGAAGATATCGAAAGCGAGCAAATCAAAGGCCGCCCCCTCCCCGATATCGCGATCCTCGTGCGTGCAGCGTTTCAAATGCGCAGCTTCGAAGAACGCTTCAATGTCACAGGGATCCCTTACCGGATCGTCGGTGGACCGCGTTTTTATGAGCGGGAGGAGACGCGCGATGCCCTGGCTTATCTGCGCCTGGTGCGAAACCCGTCCGATGATTTGAGCTTTCAGCGGGTGATCAACAAACCGCGCCGCGGCTTTGGCGACAAGACCCTCGCTGAGCTGAATGTCACGGCACGGAAGAATGGGATGTCGCTCGCGAGTGCCGGGCAATTGATGCTGGAAACCGCTGAGCTTAAAGGCAAAGCCAAATCGGCGATGGCGGTGTTCCTGGGTCATTTGGAACGCTGGTCCCGCGAGATGGACACCATGCCCCCCGGTGATTTGGCCGAGATGGTGATGGAAGAATCTGGGTATACAGATTACTGGCAGAACTCCAAAAGCGTGCAAGCGGCGGGCAAACTTGAGAATTTGAAAGAGCTTGTGAACGCCGCAACGGAGTTCGAAACGCTGCCCGCTTATCTCGACCATGTGAGCCTGGTGGCGGAGCGGACGGAAAGCTCCGATGAAGGACAAGTTTGGCTGATGACACTCCATGCTGCGAAGGGGCTTGAGTTTCCGGTCGTCTTCTTGCCCGGTTGGGAGGAGGATATCTTCCCCTCCCGACGGAGCCTCGATGAAAGTGGTCAAGCTGGCCTCGAAGAGGAGCGGCGGCTGGCCTATGTGGGCATCACGAGGGCGCGAGAGAGTTGCCGGATCTCTTTTGCCGCCAATCGGCAGGTCTACGGACGATGGCAAAACGCCCTTCCCTCACGTTTTATCGATGAGCTGCCGGAAGAGCATGTGGATGTCCTCTCCGAACCCGGACTTTATGGTATGTCGGCGCGGGAAACCCCTGCGCAGTCGCGGTTTGCCGATCTGGTGCTTGATGACACAGCTTCGCGTTATGAAACGCCGGGGTGGAAGCGCGCACGGGATTATGGACGGCGGTCCGTGGGGGAGCCAACGATTGAAGCTTCAGCCAAATTGGTGGCGTCCTCATCACCCGGTGAGCCAAGCTTTGCCGTCGGTGCACGGGTCAACCACGGAAAATTTGGTCAAGGTACTGTCAAACAGGTTGAAGGCAACAAGCTGGAAGTGGTTTTCGATGATGGAGCGGTGAAAAAAGTGATCGGCAGCTTTCTGACCACGGCCGATGCTGATTAACCGTCGAGGAGATTATCGAGGTCGTCCGGTCGAAAACCTTCTGCATCAAAATCGTCTGCACTGAATCCATCATAGACGCCGCCGGGGAACTCTTTGCTCTGAAGACCGCCAGGGGGAACGCCGCCCTCACTGTGATGACGTGGGTAGCGGTTGTCGCGGCGGTCATAACGATCGCGGTTCCGATCACGATCATAGCGGTCGCGGTCGTCATAACGGCCACGGTAACGACCATCGCGGTCATAATGGTCATGGCGATCACTGTACTGACCGGCACCAGGCCAGAAAGGCGCAGCAAAGCCTGGCGCGCGGTAGCGGAATTCTGGACGATCGTGCCCATGGGACCCGTACTGACAAAAGCGTCCGTCATCGTGGTAATAACCCCGGTCGGAAAAGAACCCCACACGGCCACCATTGCGCCCATAGTCAAACACACCGATGTAATCGACGCCGATGGCATAACCATCGCGCAGATAGGTGAAACCGACACCGCCGTCGGGGTAGAAGAACGGATTGACCACCACGCCTGGGCCAAAGCGGCGCCCGTAACGCTGGTAAGGGAAACCATAGCCAGCGAACACGTCGTCCGCATCGAACAATGACCGGTCATGAAACCCGCGACCACGGCCTTCAAATGCACTGGCGTCCGCAGCCATGAGAACAGCTGTAAGACCTAAAGCCAAAGCGAACAGGGGTGTTTTGGTCATAAGAGCCTCCTTATCCTGGCCACTCCTCAACAAGATTAGCATTCTTGTGTAAATTTGCCATGTGAGGACCGAGTAAGGCAAATGTTTATGGTAAAGAGATCAATCTCTTTCATGCCTTCACAGTTCGCGCACCATCTTTGAGAGGAACAGCTGCGTTCTTTGTCTCGAACTGCATCACCCCATCGTCGAGCTTTGCGAATGTCATATCGAGGTAATCCATGATGTAGCTCTGATGGTTCCTCCACGGACGCGTGTGTCCCTGCTTGGGGAACGCCGCGATATCACGCTGCACATAACCCGATTGAAGATTGATCAGCGGCTCGGGCCTCGGCGGATTGGTGCCATAGTCAGGCACCATCATGTCGGCGCCTTTCTCTTCCAACATCGCCACAAGCTTGCAAAAATACCTGGCAGCGAGATCGGTCTTCAGTGTCCAGGACGCATTGGTGTAACCGATCAAAGCCGCAAAATTCGGCAGACCGGAGAACATGAAGCCTTTGTAGTTGAACATCTTGGAAAGATCAGGCCTCTGACCATCCACAAAGATGTCGATCGCGCCAAATGCCAAAAGTTTGAGCCCCGTCGCTTTCACCACCACATCGGCTTGCAACGTTTCACCGGATTGGAGCTTGAGACCCTCGGGGGTGAACCGGTCGATATGATCAGTGACAATCGAAGCACGCTTCTCCCGTAAAGCAACAAAAAGATCTGCATCAGGAACAAGACAAAAGCGTTGATCCCAGGGGTTGTAGCTCGGCTTGAAGTGCGGGTCGATCGGGACACTCTCCCCCAGCTCGGCCTTGATCCCCTTCTCCACCTGGCTGCGCATCCATTGCGGGAAGTGACGCGAAAGCTGATAGGCCGCCGTGCCCATCATGATCCGCTTGATACGGAAGAATTTGTAAGTGAGGTCCGGCGGCAAGACTTTGCTCACCGTATCGAACCAAGGATCTTTGGCGGGCAGCGAGGCGATGTAAGTCGGGCTGCGCTGCAGCATGGTCACGTGCCCGGCCTTTTCCGCCATGGCAGGCACCAGCGTGACAGCGGTCGCGCCGGAGCCGATGACCACGACCTTTTTGCCTTGGTAATCGTAATCCTCAGGCCAAAACTGCGGCATCACCACATCACCCTGGAAATTCTCTTCCCCTTCGAACCGGGGCGCGTGTCCGGCTTCGTAATTGTAATAACCGCAGCAGGAGAGAACGAACCGCGCACGCACCCGCTCAATCGTCCCATCGGCCCGCTCCACTTTGACCACCCAAAGGGCCGTATCGCTGTTGAAGGCCATCTCTTTGACAGGGCTCTCAAAAGCGATCCTGTCATGAACGCCGTATTGTTTCGCGGTGGTCTCGATATAGCTTTTGATCGACGCACCATCGGTGAGGGATTTGGGCAGATGCCACGGGCGGAAGGGATAACCCAGGGTGTACATATCGCTGTCGGAGCGAATGCCGGGATAGCGGAAGAGATCCCATGTGCCGCCAAGCCTGGGCCGCGCCTCAAAAATGCGCAAAGACAGATGGGGTTGATGGATCCGCAATCGGCAAGCGGCACCAATCCCTGAAAGCCCAGCGCCAACGATGACGACGTCTTCAATGCCTTCCTCGGCCATGGATTCTCCGATCAGACGTTCTTTGCGCGTGACCCCTTTTCCGTCTCGACGATAGCAAAGCATGGCGGTCAGGAAAGCCAAGACATTGAACAAAGAACATCAAGACCGCATGCCGCGACGATCGATCACCCTGTACGACGGCACCGTGACATGGGAGCGTAATCCTTTATACTACAAACCCTATTTTACCGGTGCCGGATGTTGTGAACTGGACAATTCAAGCAGAAAAGTTATGCCGTCGGAGACTGCATCTCCGATCGCCATTCGCCTGATACGGAATGTCTTGTGCCGTGAAGCCTAAGGAAAAAATATGAGTGAGCGTTCGGACGTTGATATGGGCCGCCAGCCCGACACCACCCTGTCGGTAAGCGAAACCTTCGGGATCCCCTCGAACATGCAAGTCCCCGCTTTTTCAGAAGGCGGAGAGCATGTTCCCTTGCGCGATGAAACCTATCGGTTTGATCCACAAACGACCCTCGCTATTCTTGCAGGCTTCGCCCACAATCGCCGGGTCATGGTCCAAGGCTATCACGGCACGGGCAAATCCACCCATATCGAGCAAGTGGCCAGCCGCCTCAACTGGCCTTGTATACGGATCAACCTCGATAGCCATGTGAGCCGTATCGATATGATCGGCAAAGACGCCATCGTCGTTGAGGACGGTAAGCAAATCACCTCATTCAAGGAAGGCATTCTTCCGTGGGCGTTCCAACGCCCCGTGGCCTTGGTGTTCGATGAGTATGATGCTGGCCGGCCCGATGTTATGTTCGTGATCCAGCGTGTTCTCGAAGCCGAAGGCCGCCTGACGCTTCTCGATCAGAACAAAGTGCTCGCGCCGCATTCCTCGTTCCGTCTTTTTGCGACCACCAACACCATCGGCCTTGGCGACACCACGGGCCTTTATCACGGCACCCAGCAGATCAACCAAGGCCAGATGGACCGTTGGTCCATCGTCACGACACTGAATTATCTTGGTCATGATGAGGAAACGAACATCGTCTCCGCCAAGCTTCCCAGCTACCAAAACGATGAAGGCGCCAAGACCTTGGACGCCATGGTGCGGGTTGCCGACATGACCCGCAACGCGCTGATGGCGGGTGATATCTCCACGGTGATGAGCCCACGGACGGTGATCAACTGGGCCCAAAACGCGGAAATCTTTGGCGATATCGGTTACGCTTTCCGGGTCACCTTCCTCAACAAATGTGATGAGCTGGAACGGCCTCTGGTGGCGGAGTTCTACCAGCGCGCCTTTGGCGAAGATCTGCCCGAAGCAAGCCACCTTATCGATGTGGCTTAACAAAACTTCTGCACACAAGAGAGCGTTGAACCAGAAGACTTGATTCACTTGAAACGCTACCCACTAGAGCTGTTTCAGTGATCTCCGAGCCACTGAAACAG
>JBCCTG010000064.1:0-8125 GCA_039198735.1 Pseudomonadota bacterium
GATTCTTTGACTGTCGCGTTTTCGAACCGCCAAAACCGGCTCCACTTTGGCTGAAAACGCTCTAGCCGAGGCCGCCAAGTCCCGGGCAACACTCTTGAAGCTCGAAACCGGGTCCAGTGAGGGCTTTGCCGCTTCGCGGCGACTTTATGAGCAGGCGGGTTGCGCCTTGGGGCGATTATGTCGATGACCCGTTCAGCTGTTGCATGAGCCGCGTGCTTTAAGAACGCAAAAGCTTTCGCGCCGCTGTTGAGTCTTTCGCGATTTGGTCTTGAAGGGCGTCGAGGCCAGCCATGGGGCGTTCTTCGCGGATGAAGCCTAGAAAATGCGTTCTCATGGTTTTGCCGTAAAGGTCGCCTTCGAAATCGAAGAGGTGAACCTCCAGGCGCTCTTCCTTGCCATCCACGGTGGGGCGCACACCGATATTCGCAACACCGCCATAGCTCATGCCATCAATATCGGCTCTGACAGCGTAAACCCCGTAAAGCGGCCGCAGCACATCGCCCAAAGCGACATTGGCCGTGGGGAAGCCCAAAGTGCGCGCAAGCTTGCGCCCCTCACCCACTGTACCGTCCACGAACCAGTCATAGCCAAGGACGTTGCGTGCCTTGTCCATATCGCCCTCGCGAAGGGCCTGGCGGGCTTGGCTGGACGAGAATTTGTCCTCGCCTTCACCAATGGGTTCGATGGCGCGGTAGGTGATCCCAAGATCGCTCGCGATGGCTGCAAGAGTTTCCGACGACCCGGCTCGACCCTTGCCAAATTGAAAATCCTTGCCCGTCGCTAGGCCTGCAAGACCAAGGGTTTCATGCAGCACGCCGCGAACGAACGCCTCAGGGGATTGCTGATAAAGCTCCTTCTGAAAGGAAAGCGCAAAGACAGTGTCGACGCCGTGGGCTTTCAGAAGATCGGCTTTGACATTGAGCGGGCTCAACAGGAACGGCGGGGCGTCAGGTTGGAAGACCCGGCGCGGGTGGGGTTCAAACACCACAGCCCCCAGCGGTTTGCCCAATGATACAGCCAAGGCGCGGGTTTCCTGAAGAAGCGCCTGATGGCCACGGTGGACGCCGTCAAAATTGCCCATCACGGCCACATGGTCGCGATAGTGCTCAGCAAGACCGCAGGCAAGCGGCACACGGATGAGTGTCACCAGGCAAGCTCCTCCATAGCGAACGCGGCGTGGACCTGCCGACTGGAGAGGGCCGCCTCAAGCAGTTTAGCCGACATCTTGCCGTCCTTGTCCCGCGCGGCATCGGAAAAAATGCCGGAGGCTACGAAAACCACATCATGGCCTTGCAGGTTGGCGCCCTTGATATCCGTGTCGAGACCATCACCCACAGCGAGAACCCGCTGGGGCATCTGACCCTTGATCTGCGTCAGTTGCGCCATCGCGAGTTCATAGATCGGTGCATAGGGTTTGCCGCCGAGGATCACCTTACCGCCCAGTTTCTCATAAAGCTGGCCGATGGCTCCGGCGCAATACAGCGTCTTATCGCCAAAGCGCACGACAAGATCAGGGTTGGCGCAGACCATGGGCAAACCGCGCGCAGCCGCTTGGGTCAGGAGGCCGCGATAATCCTCAGGTGTCTCCCGCTCGCTATCATTGGGACCGGTGCAAAAAATCGCCCCCGCATGCTCAAAGTCCGTGAACGTCACGTCCACCGCTTCGAACATATCATCATCTTCTTCTGGCCCGATCCGGAAGAAAGGGCGCTCGGCGAGCTGATGAACCGCTTCGCGTGTTGCCTCGCCGGAGGTCACGACACCGTCATAGCAATCACGCGGCAGGCCCAAATGATCGAGCTGCCCAGGGATCACGCTCGCCATACGCGGTGCGTTGGTGAGGATGATCACTGGACCGGCCTGGCGCCGAAACGCCTGCAAAGCCTCGGCGGCACCGGGATAAAGCTCCCGGCCGTTGTGAATGACCCCCCATGCATCACAGAGCAGGGCGTCATACTCCGATGCAATGGCGCTCAAGCCTTCAATGATCTGCGGCAATGTCATGCCATCGCGGATAGGGCCTTGGCCCGGCAAGGGCAAGAAAAGCTCGCCGCCAATGCTCTAACCTTGGCGCGGATTTCAGAGGATTGTTGCAGAGGCGGCCCAACACGCTAGACCCAACGCTTAAGAGTTTCCGTGGTGATCCCTTTGCCTGAACAAAAACCTCTCTCCTTCCAAGGCCTCATTCTCACCCTCCAGACCTATTGGGCGGAGCAGGGCTGTGTGCTGCTCCAGCCCTATGACCTTGAAATGGGCGCGGGGACTTTTCACCCCGCCACGACCCTACGCTCCCTTGGTCCCAAACCTTGGAATGCCGCTTATGTGCAGCCTTGCCGCCGGCCCACTGACGGACGCTATGGCGGCAATCCCAACCGCTTTCAGCATTACTACCAGTTCCAGGTGGTGCTGAAGCCGAGTCCTGAAAACATTCAGGAGCTTTATCTTGGCAGCCTTGACGCCATCGGCATCGACCGCGCCCAGCATGATGTGCGTTTCATCGAGGATGATTGGGAGAGCCCCACTTTGGGCGCCTGGGGCCTTGGCTGGGAGGTGTGGTGCGATGGTATGGAGGTGACCCAGTTCACTTACTTCCAACAGGTGGGCGGTTTCGACTGCAAGCCTGTGACGGGCGAGCTGACCTATGGCCTCGAACGCCTCGCTATGTATGTGCAAGGTGTCGATAACGGTTTCGACCTTGAGTTCGGTGGCCGCAAGCCTGACGGCACACCGTTCACCTATGGTGATGTTTTTCATCAGCAAGAGGTTGAATTTTCCGCTTACAATTTCGAACATGCGAACACGGAGGTTCTTTTCCGTCAGTTCACGGAAGCTGAAGCTGCATGCGCTGCGCTTTTAAGCGATGACGCCAAGAAGCTCGCGCTTCCCGCCTATGAGCAATGCATCAAGGCCTCCCATCTCTTCAATATGCTCGATGCCCGCGGCGTGATTTCCGTGGCTGAGCGCCAAAGCTATATTTTGCGCGTGCGCACCTTGGCGAAGGCCTGCTGCGAAGCTTGGCTGCAAAGCCCGCAAGGTGTTTCGGGAAGGCCTGGCATTGCCGAGGCAACGGCATGACATTCAGTGGGGGGATGACCAAGGTTCTCGAAGCGCTTTGGCCATCGGCGGTTTTTGCTGTCCGTCTGGCGCTCGGTCTTGTCATCGCTGCTTTTGTGTTTCTTGTTCTCTACCGGTTTGTGCCCGTCCACGGAACAACACTGATGGGGTGGCGCACGATCCAAGGTGAAGAGGTGAAGCAGGACTGGGTTTCTTATGATGAGATCTCTCCTAATCTCATGCGGGCTGTGATTGCCGCCGAAGACAACAAGTTCTGCCGCCATATCGGGTTCGATTTCGGCGAAATTCGCGCGGCGCTCAACGATGCGCAGAATGGTGACCGGCTGCGCGGTGCTTCAACGATCACTCAGCAAACGGCGAAAAACGCTTTTTTGTGGCCAGGACGCGGACCGGTTCGCAAAATGGTGGAGGTTGGTTTCACGATCGGTATGGAGACTTTCTACTCCAAGCGCCGGATCATGGAGGTCTACCTCAACGTGGCGGAGTGGGGCGATGGCCTTTTCGGCGCCGAAGCGGCAGCGCAAGAGCGGTTTGGCAAATCTGCGCGTGATCTCACCAGGAGGGAAGCGGCTCTTCTCGCCGCCGTTCTTCCGAACCCGCACAAATGGCGTGTCGATCCGCCAGGCCCTTACGTGCAACGGCGTACCCAGCAATTGCAGCGCCGTATGCAGACCGTTCAGCGTGAAGGTTTTGACGTTTGCGTTATAAAGTAGTCTCGTTGGCCACGCGTCCACGTCGCAGATCGCGGATCAAAAAGCGTGCCGGGTGCACGATATCTGCTGCAGATCTTGTGAGCGGTGAAACACCGCCGGTGATGTGCGCTGCTATATGAGCCGCCAAGATCGGCGCTGTTACCAAACCGCGGGAGCCAAGCCCCGTGAGGGTCAAAAGCCCCTGATGATAGGGCGGGGACGGATAGTGTTTCCGTAAGCCTTTCATCAGCCCTTGATAAGCGAGGCGTGCCGCTGGTTCATCGACCATGCCCCCAGCGATGGGGTGCCGGTCCGGTGTTGTCGCGCGCAAAGCGGCGCGGCTTTCAAGATGCTGCCCGAGATCTTGGCTAAGAAGCTCTTGTGCTGCTGCGCTGTTGGTGAGTCTGTTTGCATCAGATGGCGCAACGGCTCCGCCTTTGTAAGTTCCATATGTCGCGCCTGTGATCATCTTGTCCGAGAGCGGAGCAACATAATGACCATCGGTTATGATCTGCGCGGGGGCAGGTCCTGAAAAGACTTCCAACTGCCCAAGGGACGGTGTCACGGGCGCATTCACCCAAAAAGGCTGGTTGGCACCCGTCACCAAAATGACAGTTTCGAACGGGCCGTGGACTGTACCATTTGCGGCAGTAATGGTGAACCCGTCATTGCTAGGGCTGAGCTTAGAGGCAGCGACCTCAACCAGGTGGCTTGTCGCGAGCAGTGCACTGACGGCCTTCACAGGCTCCAGAACACCTGCCAATGAGATCTCAACGAAACCATCCCTATAAAGAAGGTGATCGTCAGGCCAAAGATCATGATCCTGAAGCGCCGCGAACTTCTCTTTATCCATCCGCATGCGGCCACCACAAGGGTGAAAAACCGATGCGTCGAGGGCTTCATAATAGGTCCTGGCGAAGAGAAAAGCATCGCGGTAGAAAAATGCCGCCGGGCTGTCGTCAGCGTCAAGCCGCGGCATGATCAGACCTGCAGGGTTGCTGGAGGCGGCGTCTCTCCTCGATCCTGTGCCAAAGACTGTCACATCGATCCCTTCGCGATGCAGGGCGGAGGCGAGTGTTGCGCCAGCGATCCCTGCACCGATGATGGCGACAGGGCCTTTGCCCGAAGTGCAGGGCGGGTTGAACCAGGGTTTTTGCGAAATGGTGGCAACTGGTTCCTTAAGCTGTGCCCGGAGCATATGCTTTTTTCGGCCAAAGCCTTGGGTCTTCTGCCAATGAAACCCTGCACCCGTTAGCGCCTCGCGAACCGCCGAGGCTACGGTGAAGGTGGCTGCAGTGCCGCCGGTTTTGGTGCGCCGTGCAACGTCATGTAAGATGTCAGGCGTCCACATGTCAGGGTTTTTGGACGGGGCAAAGCCATCGAGAAACCAGGCGTCAGCGGAAATGTCCGCCTCCCTCAAAACCTGGGCCACCGGGCCAAAGCCTATGGTCAGTGTTCTGCGCGCATCGAGTTCGATCCGCACTTGGCCGGGAAGTGGTTCAGGGTAGAAAGAGGCCAAACGATCAGCATAAGGCTTAAGCTGCGGCCACCTTGCACCGATCTGGGCTTGCGCTTCACCAAACGCCTTCATCGAGAGGGGAAAGCCCTCGCAAGTCCAAAAGTGAAGAGGCCCTGACCCTGAAAGGTCATGCTCTGCCCAAGCTGCCAGAAGGTTAAGGCCTGTGCCGAAGCCCAATTCTCCGATGACGAAGGAATTATTGGCGGAAAATCGCTCGGCAAGGTTATTGCCCTCGATAAAAACATGCCGGGTTTCCGCAAGGCCATCATCGGGTGAGAAATAGATGTCCTGAAACCGCGCGGACCGTAACGTATCGCCCTCGCTTTGAAGATCAGGCTTTGGAAGTCTGGTCACTGGCCCGTCAGTTGGCTCAAAACACGGGCTGAAGCGTAACCATCAGCAGGGAAACCATTGGCCGCCTGCCAAGATCGCAACGCTCCGCGTGTGCGTGCACCGATGATGCCGTCCACCGCACCGACGCTGTATCCGCGCGCGTTCAGCGCCTCTTGAAGCGCCTTGCGCTCATCACGGGACAGGGGGCGATCACCCCGCGGCCATGGGTTGACCAACCCCGCATCGGACCCAGCCAGCCGGTTGGAAAGAAGACCAACCCCCAACGCATAAGCAGTGGAGCGGTTGTATTTCAGGATCGCTTCATAGTTCTCGAAGGTCAAAAAAGCAGGTCCCTGCGCGCCTGCGGGCACCAAAAGCTTCGCTTGCAGATCAAGATCCACCGCATCCGGAAGAGGGGCCGCTGCGCCCTTGATGCCTGCGCGAATCCATTCCACGACCGGACGGCGGGTGCCATCGGCCACGCTGTAATCAAAACCATCGGGCAGTGCGACCTCAAGACCCCAGGGTTGTCCTTCGACATAGCCTGACCGACGCAGATAGTTCGCCGTCGATGCAAAAACGTCCTCAAGATCTTTCCAAAGATCCCGCCGCCCATCGAGATTGTAGTCGATAGCGTAAGCAAGATAGGTGGTCGGAATGAATTGCGTCTGGCCCATGGCACCGGCCCATGAGCCGCGGAGCTCTTCACGCGCCGCATAATCATTGGCCAGGATTTTCAAGGCAGCGATCAACTGCTCACGCCCAAAAGATTGCCGACGGCCCGTCGCGCCTAAGGTTGCGAGCGCCGAGACGATATCGTTTGTCCCCAAAATCGTTCCGTAGGAGGACTCAAGCCCCCAAATCGCACCGATGATTTCGCTATCGACGCCGTATTCGTCCGCAATCACCTCAATCTTGACGCGCGCGTCCTCAAGCGCGGCCCGGCCATCAGCAACACGGCGGTCGGACACCGCGCTGTCGAGGTAATTCCAAAGAGGCCGCGAGAATTCAGGCTGGTTGGAATCCCGTTCCAAAACGACCGGCAACGCTTTGGCGGATGCCATTTCCCGGTCATACACTTTCGCTGGAATACCTTCACGGATCGCCTCGGCACGGAATTCCGATTTGAACGTGTCAAAAGGGGATTGGAGCGCAACCGCAAGAGCGGCAGCAGAAAGAGCAGACATCATCATGATTGAGCATTCCGGACACTTGCGATTGATCTACATCCCTTCGGCCATGGTGGTCCAGTAACGAGAAAACCGGTTATGCAACAGCCTTGTAGACCGCTTGGATAAGCTCGACCGCGCGCGGATCGGCCACCAGGGAGGGGGATTGTTGATTCGGGACATAGGCAAAGGAAAGGCCAATCGCCGGATCAGCCAGCACGCAGGAACCGCCGAAACCGTAATGGCCGATTGCCGTGGGCGGTGCGCCGAAGATCTTGCCATTTTCGCGGATGACACCCGCCCCCCAAGAGAGATGGTAAGGCAAGACCAGGTCCTCGCCGCTGATGCGCTCGGCCCAAGCCTCACTGCGCGTAGCATCGCTGATGGAGAGATCAGCGAACTGCCCGGCGGCGAAGAGCTGCATGAACTCCGCCAGGCCGTGGGCCGTGGCATGCATGTTCGATGCTGGGATTTCAGCCGCCGCCCATTCCTGGCGCGAGACCCCCGAGGGCGATGACCAGGCTTCCAAAAACGCGGCGCGCTTGATCGGTGTGATTGCGCCAAGGTCAGGCGCGCGCTTGGGCTTGACCATGGGCGACACACGGGTGGCCTCGGAAAGGGACAATCCGCACACAACGTCTTTTGTCACCCGGCGGATCAATTGCCCGACACTTTTCCCCATTGTACGGATCAAAAGCTCACCGGCGATATAGCCGAAGGTTTGCGGGTGATAGCCGCTCGCTGTGCCCGGTTCCCAAAGAGGCTTAGCAGCGGCAATGGCCGTTGTGGTCTGTTCCCAATCGAGCCAGCGTTTGGGGTCGAAGGCATCTGTAAAACCTGACAACCCAGCCTGGTGGGAAAGTGCCTGGGCCACGGTGATCTGGTCTTTGCCTTCGGCACCGAATGCAGGCCAAAGGGACGCCACGGTTTGATCGTAGGAGAGCTTTCCCTCCGAAACCGCAACAGCGATCAAGGCCGCGCAAACGGCTTTGCCCGATGAATAAACCGGCGCCATGGTTTCCGGCGTGTAGGGAAGAGTTTTCGCGCGATCCTGATGTCCTGCCGCGATGTTGAGAACGGTCTCACCGCCGACCACCACCGCAACGGACGCACCAAGATCATGGCCAGCGTCGACGCTCTGTTCAAGAATGCCGCCGACACTTTGGAAGCCGTCGTTGATCTGGCCTGTGATGCGCAAAGCTTATCCGAAAGCGCAGGCAAATGCCGACGATGTGACCGCCCGCGCGATCAAAGGATCTTCGATTTTCCGAAGTGAGGCCAACGCGGCGAGGGCATTGTTGGCTTGATCGAGGCTGGTTGCGAAACTGGCAAATTCC
>JBCCTG010000065.1:0-8013 GCA_039198735.1 Pseudomonadota bacterium
GTCATTCCTATTGTGGTGCGCTTCTTTGGCCTTTTAGATGAGCGCTTGCCGATTGCAAATGGTTCGCAAACTTATGACACTTCTTCAGGTCGCCGACATTCTTAATTCCCAGAACCTTCAGGAAGTTCAGGAGGATCTGAAAAACCTCTCATGGCGCGATGGCCGGATGACGGCGGGACGTATGGCGCGCGAAGTCAAACGCAATGAGCAAGCCGACCTCAGAACACCTGCCGGCGCGGCGCTGCATAGCAAGCTGCACGATGCCGTCATCGGCCATGTCGTTCTTCAGGCGGCGGCGCGACCCCGGCGGATGTCACGCATCATGGTCAGCAGGACCTCCGAGGGCGGCCATTATGGAGCCCATGTCGACAACGCGATCATGGGCCAGGATGCGGAGCGTTTGAGGACGGATCTCTCCTTCACGCTTTTTCTGACGCCGCCTGAGAATTATGAAGGGGGTGAGCTGATCATCCATTCCTCTTCGGGCATGCAAAGCCTTAAGCTCGAAGCGGGCGATCTTATTCTTTATCCGTCTTCAGATATTCATGAGGTCACGCCGGTGACCAAGGGGGCAAGGGTTGCTGCCGTGGGGTGGATTGAAAGCATGGTTGCTGATCAGAGCCAGCGCGCCATGCTTTTCGATCTTGAGAATTTGCGAGTCTCTTTGCGTGCGTCGCTTCCAGGGAATTCGGCGGAACTCCTGACGCTCGATAAGACGATCGCCAATCTTCTTCGAATGTGGGCAACGCCCTGAAGCTTAAGGCCAGCCAACCCGGTCAAAGATCATCACGGCCTCGGCTTGGTGGACACCCAATGCCGAGACATTGAGATCGTCGGCCTTGAACGGCCCAAGCTCTTCGACGGCTGATGATGCTTCAACCTCGGGAACGACCGGGTACTCATTGTTGCCATTGGCGAAGTAGCGCTGGGCGGGTTCTTCGGTCAGGTATTCGATAAAGCGGACAGCATTGTCCCTGTTCGGAGCATGGGTGACAACGCCAGCGCCGCTGATGTTCACATGGGTGCCGCGATCTTCTTGGTTGGGAAAGATGACACCAACTGCATCGAAGGCCTTGCGTGTTGCAGGATCATCAGAGGCGGCAAACCGCGCAAGGTAATAAGAATTCACCACGGACAATTCGCACACACCTGAAGCGACGGCATTGATCTGACTTGTGTCATTGCCTTGCGGGCGCCGTCCGAAATTGGCGACCACGCCTTCAGCCCAGTCTTCCGCAGCCTCGGCACCATGATGCGCGACGATCGAGGCGAGGAGGGAGATGTTGTAGATATTGGATGATGACCGTATGCAGACCTTCCCGCGATGCGCCGGATCGGCGAGGTCTTCATAGGTGGCGAGACTGTCTGGGCGACCGGCATTTTTGTTGAAGATGATGACCCGTGCCCGCTTGGAGAGACCAAACCAGAGTCCATCCGGGTGCCGCATCGCTTCAGGCAAGCGCGCTTCCAAAACATCGGATGCGACGGGGCTCAAAATCCCCGCTTCCTCGGCACGCCAGAGGCGGCCAGCATCAACAGTGATCAGAACATCGGCGGGGCTAAACTCCCCCTCACTTTTAATCCGCTCAATCAGGGCATCGGCGCCGGCTTCTAACCGATTGACGCGAATGCCCGTTTGCTCCGTGAACTCATCATAAAGAGCAAGGTCCGTGTCATAATGACGGGAAGAGTAAACATTGACCACGCCCCCGTCCTGGGCGGACGCCCAGCCCGCGAGCCCTATCATCACGAGAACGCTGAGGATCAGTGCTGAACGGATCCATGCCATGAAAAACCTCGCAAAAAAATCAGACGACACGCCTTGCGCCCCTTTGTTGCGATTGATTATTAGTTAGGCGCGAGGAATGCAAGCCTTGTTTTTGTTTCAGCCAGGGAAGCCGAAAATGCTGCCGCGCAAGGGGACAGCTTTTACCTTGGTTCCTCTGTGGACGGCGGTGCTTTCTGGCACCAAGGCTGCCAGGCGTTCCCCTGAGGGCGCGAGCAGGGTGATCTGCTGATTGGGGCCTTGCGGTCGGATGTCGTCGACGGTTGCCCCTTGCCCATCTTCGATGCGCAGGGCTTCAGGGCGCACGACGAGGTCGATTGAGCCTTCTTGAGCCATCGGTGTGCTGAGTGCATCGTCGGGCCAGGGTCCGAAAGGTGTCTTCAAAAGACTGCCGACCCGCCGTGCACGAAGCTTTTGTCCGCGCCCGAAGAGGGCGGCGATGGCGGCGCTTTGGGGTGCGTTGTAGAGCGTGCTGGGCGTGCCGCATTGCTCGATCGTGCCGCCTCCCATAACGGCGATGTGATCACCGATGTCCATCGCCTCTTCGGGGTCATGGGTGACAAGAACAGCGATGGCGTCCCGTGCACGGAGGACCCGCCGGGTTTCCTCCCGCAGCTCCCGCCGCAAGACCACGTCCACATTGGCGAAGGGCTCATCCAGGAGCAGCACTTTGGGCTCTGGCGCCAAGGCGCGGGCCAGGGCCACGCGCTGTTGCTGGCCCCCCGAGAGGGTGTGGGGGTAGGCTTTTTCCCAGCCCGCAAGACCCACTTGATCGAGGAGGTCCGCCACTTTTTGCTCGCGATCTGGCCCAGGTCGCAGGCCAAAGGCGATGTTCTTGGCAACATTGAGATGCGGGAAGAGTGCGCCTTCTTGGAAAACAAGACCCACGGGCCGTTTCTCAGGCGGGGGATGCACCCCCGGCGCGGCCAGCGTCTCATCGCCTAAGCGGATCTCGCCCCTCTGCACCTCAAAAAGCCCGGCAGTCAGTCGCAGCAGCGTCGTTTTCCCGCAGCCCGAGGGCCCGAGAAGGCAGGTGATCGCGCCCGCTTTCGCCGTCAGATCAATGCCGGAGAGGATTTGCTGCGCACCGAAAGTGTGGCCAATACCTGTAAATTCTAAACGCAAGGGGCGGATCCTTCGGATTTGAGAATTGTTCTTAATCTGATAGCGGGTTCCGACGCAAAGATGGATGAACAAGGAGACCCCCCGCGTGGCAAGAGCTGGACAGGTGCGTTTGTGGATCGCCCTTGCTTGCGCTGCAGGTGGGTTGGCGCTGGTGCCTTTAGTGTCGGTGGTCGCTGCATTGTTCCAAGGCGGGGGGGCGGGGGTCTTTGCGCATCTTTTTGCGACCATCCTTCCCGCTTACGCCTTCAACACCGCGCTTTTGATGGCGCTGGTCGGCGGTCTTTCCGCACTGATCGGTGTGGGGACGGCATGGCTTGTCTCGGCCAGCGCTTTTCCCGGTCGCCGGTTGTGGTCCTGGGTTTTGGTGCTGCCCATTGCGGCGCCCGCCTATATTATCGCTTATCTCTATACAGATTTTCTCACCTATTCCGGACCCGTGCAATCGGCCTTGCGTGATCTTTTCGGTTGGCAGGCCGGGGAGTACTGGTTCCCTGAGGTGCGCAGCCTTCCTGGTGCCGCTTTGATGCTCAGCCTTGTGCTTTATCCTTATGTCTACCTTTTGGCGCGAGCCTCCTTTTCTGCCCAAAGCCGGAGCCAGTTCTTGGCCGCGCGGGCGCTAGGCCTCTCGCCCACCCAGGCGCTTTTCCGCGTCGCGATCCCCGGTGCGCGGCTTGCTATTTTTGGCGGTGTCGCGCTTGTCTTGATGGAAACACTGGCTGATTTCGGCGTGGCGGACTACTTTGCCATTCCAACCTTCAGTACAGGAATCTTCCGCACATGGTTCGCTCTGGGTGACCGGCAAGCGGCGATGCAGCTCGCCGGGGTGATGCTGATCTTCGTCATCGCGCTGGTCGCCACCGAGGCGGCCACACGGCGCGGCCAGGTGGTGAGTGCGGATCGTTTCTCCGCTGGCAGCCCGCCACTGACATTGTCGAGCGGGCATGCTTTGCTTGCCAATCTTGCTTGCGCTGTGCCTGTGATCTTGGGTTTCCTCATTCCTGTCATCCTTTTGGTGATCAACGTTATGAGCGCGCGGGATCAGCAGTCCTTGGCGGCTTTTACCCGCTTCATCTCGAACAGCGTCGGTACGGCGGTGGTGACAGCGGGGTTGGCCACAGCTCTGGCCATCGTTCTCGCTTACGCAGCGCGCAGTGTTTCGCGGAATGATCTTTCCGGCTATCTCATTAAAGCGGGCGTGCGTCTTTCGACCCTTGGTTATGCGCTTCCAGGAGCGCTTCTGGCCGTGGGTCTTCTTGGCCCTTTGGGTCTGCTCGATCAGTCGTTGACGCGGGTTTTGCGGGACACAGCCGGTTGGAACGGCGGATTGATCCTGACAGGGACGGCTGCGCTGTTGATCTATGCTCTTATTGTCCGGTTTTTGACGGTGTCTTTCAACAGCGTCACCGCGGGGATGGCTAAAATCTCTCCTTCCGTTGATGCTGCGGCCCGCTCCTTAGGGGCATCGCCCACGGACCTTGTGCGCCGGGTGCATGTGCCGCTCCTCGGACCGCAGCTTGGGGTGAGCGCTTCCTTGGTCTTCGTGGATGTGATGCGCGAGCTGCCAGCGACATTGATCTTGCGGCCGTTTAACTTCGAAACCTTGGCGACACGGGTTTATCGTCTGGCCAGTGACGAACGGATTGTCGAAGCCTCCACGGCGGCTCTCATTATCGTTTTGGTCGGCCTTGTCCCGGTGTTTGTCCTCAATATGCAGACCAAGACAGCCGATCATGGCTAAGACTCTCTGTGCAGGTTCGGCTTGGGTTGCTGGTGCGGCTGCCTTATCCTTGGCCATCGATGGAAACAGGACAAAAGAATGACCACACCGCGAACCCAGCCCCAGCCAGAGGATTTGGATGCTTTTTGGCTCAAGGAGGCACATCGCCTTGATTGGGTGAAGGCGCCCACAAAGGGGGCGGATGTTTCATGGGATATGGCTGATTTCCGGATCAAGTGGTTTGAGGATGGCGTCCTCAATGCGAGTGTTCAATGTCTTGATCGGCATTTGGAGGCCCGCGGCGATCAAACCGCGATCATCTGGGAAGGCGATGATCCATCCGTCAGTGCCCATATCACCTACCGTGAGGCCCATGCTGATGTTTGCCGGATGGCCAATGTTTTGAAAGCGCGGGGTGTTCGCAAAGGTGATCGCGTGATCATCTACATGCCCATGGTGCCCGAGGCGGCTTACGCCATGCTCGCTTGTGCGCGCATCGGCGCCATTCATTCTGTCGTGTTCGGAGGGTTCTCGCCCGAGGCTCTGGCAAGCCGCATCATGGATTGCGGGGCCACCGCGGTGATCACCGCCGATGAAGGACGCCCGGGCGGCAAGGCCGTTCCCCTCAAGACCAATGTCGATGCTGCGCTTGCCCACCCCCAAATCGCCGATGACGCCGTGCGGCTTGTTCTCACCGTTGCCGTGACCGGCGGCGATGTCGACTGGACGCCGGGCCGGGACATTTGGTGGCATGAGGGGCGCGAGGACGTGGCGCCCGATTGCGCACCGGAACCGATGCAGGCCGAAGATCCGCTTTTTATTCTTTATACGTCAGGATCCACAGGCAAGCCGAAGGGAGTCGTGCACTCCACCGGCGGCTATATGACCTATGCCAGTGCCACCCATGAGTGGGTTTTCGACATCAAGGATGACGATGTTTATTGGTGTACGGCGGATATTGGTTGGGTGACGGGTCACAGCTATATCGTCTATGGCCCCCTCGCCAATGGTACGAAAACATTGATGTTCGAAGGGGTGCCCACCTCTCCCGATGCTTCGCGGATGTGGCAGGTGGTGGACAAGCACCAGGTCACGATCCTTTACACCGCCCCCACGGCCATCCGGGCACTGATGCGTGAAGGCGATGATTATGTGACGAGGACGGATCGATCATCGCTGCGTCTTCTGGGGTCCGTGGGGGAGCCGATCAATCCCGAGGCCTGGCGCTGGTACCATGATGTCCCTGGCAATGGTCGTTGCCCCATCGTGGATACCTGGTGGCAGACGGAAACCGGCGGTGTGTTGATCAGTCCTCTGCCCAGTGATCCTATGACCAAGCCGGGTGCGGCAACCCAGCCCATGCCGGGCATTCATCCCGCGCTTGTCGATCACGAGGGGCAGATGCTTGAAGGCGAAGCAGACGGCAACCTCGTTCTCACCGCGAGCTGGCCAGGTCAGGCGCGCACCGTTTGGGGGGACCAGGAACGATTCATCCAAACTTACTTCAGCACCTATCCGGGTACGTATTTCACAGGTGACGGTGCACGGCGTGACGGGGACGGCGATTATTGGATCACGGGCCGTGTGGATGATGTTCTCAATGTCAGTGGACACCGTATGGGAACGGCGGAGGTTGAAAGCGCGCTTGTTGGTCACGACGCCGTCGCCGAAGCCGCCGTTGTTGGTTATCCCCACGATATCAAGGGGCAAGGCGTTCATTGCTATGTTATTCTCAAGCAAGGAGTGACGGCGTCGGACGCTCTCGCTAAAGAGTTGATTGGCCACGTGCGGCAAGAGATCGGCCCTGTTGCCACCCCTGACCGCATGCAGTTGGCACCGGGTCTGCCTAAAACCCGCTCTGGTAAGATCATGCGCCGTATACTGCGCAAAATTGCCGAGGGGCACCCGGACCAGTTGGGTGATACGTCAACGCTTGCCGAGCCAGCTGTCGTGGAGAGCTTGATTGAGGGCGCTGCCCATTTCGCGCCTGGTGCATGAGTTTTGTTTTGAGGGAAAGGACTGGTTTTGCCAATTTTCGATAGCTGTTTCAGTGGCTTGGAGATCACTGAAACAGCTCTAGTGATGGCTAGGACGCTGCCAAAGCCAAATCAGAATGCCTCCCAATAAAAGCGCAAGGCCTGCGAGCAAGATCATCGAATGGGTGAAAAGGGCAGTCAGTGCCAGACTTGCGCCCATACCGAGACTGGCGGCGATTTTGCCTTGCCTGCTGATCTCGCCGCGCTCGAACCACGCCCGCAGGTGCGCACCGGCTTGAGGGTGATTGAGCAAACGATGCGCCAACGGATCATTGCCTTTCCAAAGAAACCAGACGGCCACGATCCAAGGTGCAACCGTTGGCAGAAGAGGGACTGCGGCACCGAGAGCGCCCAATGCAAAAAAGCCGTAGCCGAGGGTGCGATAGATCTGTTGACGCATCAATCAATCCTTCTTTCAACCACGGTTTGGCGGTTTGCAAGGCCAGCCAGTTCAGCGTCATGGGTCACGTAGAGCACAGCCTTGTCGCCAAGCCGCTCCAGCACGCGCTTCACAACATGCTTGCCTTGGCCAGGATCAAGATGCTCCCCCGGCTCATCGAGGAAGATGAGAGGCGAGGGGGACAGCGCCGCGCGGGCAAGTGCCATGCGCCTCGCTTCCCCTAAAGAGAACGCGCCTTGAGAAACATCAGCATCAAGACCACCAAGTTCGCCAATTTTCTCACGAAGCTGAACATCGTCAAGAGCAGCCCATAAAACATCGTCATGGGCGTCTGAAAAAAGATTGTCGCGCACGGTTCCGGTGAGGATAGCGGCATCGTGGAGGCAAAGATGAACGGCTGAACGAACGGTCGCAGCGGATCCCAAGGGGTGCTTGCCATGGGGCCACGGCATCCACCCTGCCAAATGCTTCAGAAGTGTTGATTTTCCGCACCCTGATGGGCCGAGAAGGGCGTGGCTGGTGCAAGGCTCAAGCGCAACGTATGCTGTGTTTCCAAGGCTTGATCCTACCGGTGTCACAAGCTCAAACCGTGTCAGAGGTAGGACGGTTGTCAGCGTTCCGCTCGGGGTGCTGGGTTCCTCGGTCCAGTGCGCGAGGCGTGTCTCCGCCCGCTGCTTTTCCTTCAGTGAGAAAAATTGCCGTGCCGCTGATCCCAAAAGCTCACCAAACGCCAATATGATGAAAGCCGCAAAAACTGCCGGCAAAAGGTCGTGGCCTGATCGCCCCTGAAGGGTTGCGATCAAAAGAACAATCACGGACGATATCGGAGCAACCAAAGCAAGCGCAACGTCCGCACAAGCCAGATCAGTTTTCGCGCGGGCGGTTAGGCGCAAACCCTCATATGGCCCCGCCATCGCCTCTTGAATTTTAGGAGGCCGAGCGCCAGCAC
>JBCCTG010000066.1:0-7997 GCA_039198735.1 Pseudomonadota bacterium
CGCCAGCGCGGGTCTCGACCAAATACTGGGTGATCGCGCCGGTCTCCGCCAAGGTGAAACCGTCGATCTCGATCACGGGCGATTTGCCCAAAGGGTGGGCCTCTTTCAGCTCAGGTGGTGCGCGGCCGATCTCGTTCCGATCATAAAGCTTGAGTGTGTAGTCGAGCCCCATCTCCTCAAGCTGCCATACGGTGAAAATCGGCCGACCAACCCGCAGGTGGTGAACAAGAATGGTCATGGGCACCTTTCGCAATTGCTTTGCGACTTATCATGGCGCGCCGGAGCGCGATTGACCATGATGAGGCACCGCCGCTACGCCTCCGTCATGACAGAACGCCAATCTTCTTTTACCCGCGACGAACTCCTTGAATGTGGCCAGAATGGCTTGCGCGGCGAAGGCACCGCTAAATTGCCGGTTCCGCCCATGCTGATGGTGGATCGGGTCACCTCGATCAGCGAAGAGGGCGGCGCTTACGGCAAAGGCCATATCGTTGCCGAGCTCGATATCACGCCGGACCTTTGGTTCTTCGATTGCCATTTTGTGGGCGACCCTGTGATGCCCGGATGTCTCGGGCTTGATGCCCTTTGGCAGCTCACTGGCTTTTTCCTCACCTGGGGCGGCAGCCCAGGTCTTGGCCGCGCGCTCGGTGCAGGAGAAGTGAAGTTTTCCGGCCAAGTGCGTCCTGAGAACAAGCTCGTGCGCTACGAAATCGACATCCGCCGCGCCATGCGGGGCAAATTGGTTCTTGCGATCGCCAAGGGGACCATGTTTGTGGACGACCATAAAATCTATGAGGCTAAAGACTTGCGCGTGGGCCTCTTTCCAAAAGAGCAACTCTCAGGCAGCGTGCTCGGCTAATCTTGAGGCTTAGGTTCCGCCCGATTTGAGGGATAGGCCTCTTAGCAACTGTTTTCATTAAGGAATTTTCTTATGCGCCGCGTCGTAATCACAGGAATGGGTATCGTTTCCTCGATTGGCAGCACCCTTGACGACGTCACACGGTCCCTCCGCGAGGGGATTTCGGGGATCAGTTTCTCGCCAGAAATGGCTGAGCACGGCTTCAAGTCGCAAGTTTGGGGCAAACCCAATGTCGATGTCGAAGAGGTGCTCGATAAGAAAACCCGCCGCTTTATGGGTGAAGGCGCGGCCTGGAATTATATCGCCATGCGCGACGCCATTGCGGACGCAGGTCTTGGAGAGGACGAAGTCTCCCACGAGATGACCGGGATCGTCATGGGCTCCGGCGGGCCATCGACCCAGACCATCATCGCAGCGGCGGACAAAACCCGCGAAACAGGCTCCACACGCCGTATCGGCCCGACCTCCGTGCCCAAGGCGATGAGTTCCACCAACTCGGCCTGTCTTGCGGTGCCGTTCAAGATCAAAGGCCTCAACTATTCCATCAGCTCGGCCTGCGCGACCTCCGTACACTGTATTGGCCATGCCTATGAGCAAGTGGCGATGGGCAAGCAGGACGTGATCTTCGCAGGCGGCGGTGAAGACCTCGACTGGACCATGTCCAACATGTTCGACGCCATGGGTGCGATGAGTTCGGAGTATAACGACACGCCGAACCTTGCGTCCCGCGCTTATGATGCGGCGCGTGATGGCTTTGTCATCGCCGGTGGTGCGGCAACGGTTGTGGTTGAATCCCTCGAGCGGGCCGTGGCCCGTGGCGCCAAAATCTGGGGCGAGATTGTCGGCTATGCCGCCAATTCCGATGGCCATGACATGGTGGCACCCTCAGGCGAGGGCGCTGTGCGCTGCATGAAGCGCGCCCTTCAAGGTGTTCAGCAGACGATCGGTTATATCAACACCCACGGCACCTCGACACCCATTGGCGACACCCGAGAAGCGGCCGCAATTCAGGAGGTCTTCGGTGAGACCGTCCCGCCTTTCGCCTCGACCAAATCGCTGACCGGCCATTCCCTCGGCGCCGTGGGTGCCCAGGAGCTCGTCTTCAGCCTCTTGCAGATGAAGAAACGCTTCCTCGCAGCCTCGGCCAACATCGACAAATTGGGTGAAGAGTTCGCAGGCTTGCCCATCATCCGCGGGCTGAAAGAAGGCGTTGATTTCGAGGCCATCCTTACCAACAGCTTCGGCTTTGGCGGTACCAATGCCAGTCTCGTGGCGGCACGCTATCAGGACTGAAGTCTTACGTACAAACTTGTGTCTCTATCAGCTTTCATAGTGGGTCAGCTTGATCTCAGACCTTATCTCAGCAACGAAGTGGCATGGAACATGTCACTTTTAAAGCGCGCGATGGCTACCCCCTTGTCGGTCAACTGACCGTACCTGAAGAGACGCCCAAGGCCGGTGTTTTGGTCAGTGCAGGCACGGGTTATAAAGCGCGTTATTACCAGCCTTTTGCAAAAGCCCTGGCGGCGGCCGGATTGATGGCTTTCACCTATGATTGTCGCGGGATTGGTAAGAGTGCACCGGAAGACCTCAGTCAGCTGAGTATGCGCTATAGCGACTGGGGCCGATGGGATATGCCCGCTGCCCTCGACACTTTGGCTGGCCATGCTCAAGGTCTGCCTCTCTTGCATGTCGGGCACTCCGTCGGCGGACATTTCGTTGGGTTTTGGGACAACCATGAGAAGGTCACAGCCCACGCTTTTGTCTGTGTCGGCTCGGGTTATCTCGGTGATCGGCCCTGGTGGAAAAACCCTGCCGAGCTTGCGTTTTGGCATGTGATCGGGCCGCGTTCGATCAACAAGCATGGCTATGTGCAAAGCGGCCGTTACTGGAAAGGTGCCTCCTTGCCCCGCGGTGTGTTCGAAGATTGGAAGACATGGTGTCACCGTCCGGGCTATTATCGCCGCGACCTTGAAGGCCCGCTGAAGCCCCATCACTTCGAAAGCGTGACGACGCCCATCACAAGCTTTATCTACACGGATGATCTTATCGCGACGCCGCAATCGGGGGACAAGATGCTCGCCTTCTACCCCAACGCCCCCCAAGAGATGCGGGTGCGCAGACCTTCAGCGTTTGGCATCCCCGCAATCGGCCATGGCGGCCCCTTCTCCGATCGGCTTGCACCGGCGCGCGAGGAGATCATCACCTGGTGCAAAGACCATGCAACGACACCTGCGATTGGCTTCGTTGGCAAGTGAAGCTAAGCGCTGTTCTCTAAGAAACAGGAGCGTGCCCGATGTCCGTAACTGAAACCTACCCCGCCGGTGACCTGATGAAGGGCAAGCGCGTCCTGGTGATGGGCATCGCCAACAAGAACTCCATCGCCTGGGCCATTGCGCAACAGCTTGCCGCGCAAGGCGCCGAGCTCGCCTTCACTTATATCGAAGCGATGGAAAAACGGGTGCGTCCGCTCGCCGAAGAGCTGGGCGTGACCATGCTCCTGCCCGCCGATGTGAGTTCGGACGATAGCATGGAAGCGGCTTTTGCCCGTATTGAAAACGAATGGGGCGGGCTCGACGGGCTTATTCATGCCATTGCTTTCTCGGACAAAGACGAACTCAAAGGCTCGTTTGTCGACAACACGACGCGTGCGAACTTTGCCCGTTCGATGGATATTTCAGCGTTCAGCTTTGTCGATGCCGCACGCCGCGCCGCGCCGATGATGAAGCCTGGCAGCTCAATGGTCACCCTCACCTATCTGGGGTCGGAACGTGTGATCCCGAGCTACAATGTGATGGGTGTAGCGAAAGCAGCCCTTGAGGCTGCCACCCGCTACATCGCGCGGGATCTTGGGCCGAAAGGTATTCGTGTCAACGCGATTTCAGCCGGTGCCATCAAAACACTGTCCTTAGGCGGAATTTCAGGCGGACGATCACTTTTGTCCGAGGGCCGCAAATGGGCGCCTTTGCGCGAAGATACTGATCCCGCAGGGGTCGCCGGTTGCGCCCTCTATCTTCTCTCAGGCCTCGGAGCATCGATCACCGGCGAGGTTTTGCATGTGGACGCAGGCTTCCACATTGTCGGCTTCCCTGATGACGAGGTTCTGAACACATCTAAAAGCTGATCAACCGGCGATCCTTGCTAGGATCCCTCCAGCGATCAGCAATTGGATGATGTTGAGAACGATGGTGGCGCGGTGGCCACGGCGAAACTTGGCGCCCGCCACCTGGTCACCGTCGATTTCGAGATCGCGCCAGGCATTGATCTTGGGCTGCGCGATCTGGCGTAGAAACGCCGTGGACAGACAGATAAAAAGAAGCCCCGTCGCCTGGAGCGGCTCCCCCCATGATGCAAGCGTCCCTGCCCCGGACGTGATGACAATAAAAAGGAAGTAGCGCGGGAACACCTGCCGCAAAAACGGCGCGGAAGCGTCCCCTTCCAACACCCGATGCACCAGCGGCGTGACCACGGTCGGGAAGAACACGATGCTACCAAAAACACAGGCTGTTAGCAGGGCCCGGATAATCTCTTGGGTCAGGATCATGGTGCATTCCTTGCGATAGAGAACGGGCCAAACGCTTGGGCTACAGGCATGATCTCCACACGGTTGATATTAATATGAGAGGGCAGCGCGAGAATGTCAGTGATCACCCGCGCGATGTCTTCAGCCGAGAGCGGCGCCATGCCGTCATAAACGGCATCGGCTTTAGCATCGTCACCGCCAAACCGAACATTTGAAAACTCCGTCTCTGTCATGCCTGGCTCCACTGATGTGACGCGCACGTTCGATCCCAAAAGATCGGCGCGCAGATTAAGTGAGAACTGCGTCACGAAAGCCTTGGTGCCGCCATAAGCATTGCCGCCAGGGTAAGGATAAGATCCTGCTACAGAGGAAACGTTGATGATATCGGCCCGGATCAAAGATTTCATCTTGGGCAAGAGGTGACGCGTGGTATGAACGAGACCTCGGATGTTGGTGTCGATCATCTTGTCCCAGTGATTGAGATCCGCGCCATCGGCACCGCCAAGACCAAGGGCGAGCCCCGCATTGTTGACAAGAACATCCGGTGTTTCATCGAGCCTCTCCGCAAATCGCGCAAGGGCGTCCGTGTCGGTCATATCGAGGACATGGGTCGACACACCGTCACCCAATTGCTCTTTGAGCTGAAGAAGACGGTCTTCACGGCGCCCGGTGGCCATGACCCTGCCCCCCAATTGCGCAATGCGCGTCGCCGTGGCCTGACCAATCCCTGACGTGGCCCCCGTGACCAAGGCAAGACGGCCTTCCAATTGCGAACTCATCGGCATCGTTTCCTGCGACATCTTGTAATCAGCGCCCCACATAACAATATATTAACCATGACATTTCTCATCCGGGTTCTTCTTATCGTCCCCCGCTTGATTGGCCGTGTGTTCAGCACCCCATCCACCGTTCGTAAGGCCACGGGCAATCTTGTTGCCGAAGCGATGCCCGATCACAGGCGCAAGGTCGAGACCGTTCCTGCGAAGCCCTACACATTCCTGTTCAGCGAAATTGGAAGGCCAAAGTTGCAGGTGACGTCTGCGTCCGCTTTTGGGCTTGATCAAGCCCGCCAGCTTGTGGGCCATGCTGAGACTTATTTTCGCTGTGCTTTCAATATCTTCCCTTCAGGTTCCTTGTTCTACGAAGAGGTGGAGCGGGAGGAGATCGAGCATGTTTTAGGGCTTCAAACCGGCAGTGAAGATGCCGGCTTTGTGATGTGGACCACGGAATTCCGTAAAGTTCTCAACGACAATGCGCGGCGGCTTCTTCTCATCTACACACCGCTGATCATCATAGCATCAGGAGCGATGGCTTTGGCTCTACATACGGTGCTTCCCAAAACGTCGATCACTTTGCCTTTATTGGGTGAGCGGGCGGCAGTGATTTTGGCATCGCCTCTCGCAACAGCGATGGGGCTTGCCTTGTTGATGCTGATTTATCAGTGGCCCTACAAGTTTGCTCAGCAGCGCAACCTTCTGGGTTTTGACAACACCATCACCAGCCGGTTTAGCCAGCTCAATCAAAACTTCCTGGTGGCCAAACGCCAAGCCCTGACGGTGGAGCGCAGCAAACGCATGAACCAAGTGGACGAACTTAAAGACGAGGCCGCCACCTGGACCCTTGCCTACACTTGGCTTGCGCAAAGGCTGCTGCTTTCTGAACGCTTGGTGCGCAATCAGATGTATCAGGTGAACCGCAATGCAACGCTTTACGCAGCGGGCGGATTTTTGCTGACGCTTATCCTTGTTTTTGCTGCAAGTTTCGTCTCGGCAAGCCTTTTTCCTGAAAGAGCCAGCGAAGAATTTACCCTTAGTTTGGGTTCAGGCGTCATCTTTGCCTTGACCGGCTACGGTGCAGCGATGGCCGGGATCGCGGGAGAAGCCCGCCGAGTTTTGAAAGACAACGAATGGTTCCGCTTCGCCCGTATCGAATGGGACCGGGCGATGGCTGAACATGTGGGCGAGGATAAGCTGCAAATCGTAACGTTCCGTGATCGGAATCGTTTCGAATAAGCATGCGGGGGCGACATGCAAAGGCGAGTTGTTAGAAAGCGCGGGAACGCGACCAAATCCTATATTGTGCTGATGCTGCTTCTTTTGGCGGCAGGGGCCTTCATCGGTACAGGCATCAAAATGCTGCGCGGTGATGGCTGTTATCAAACGACCCGCGAAGTGCGCGATAGCTTTGGCAATGTCAGCAGACAGATATCGTCGCAGCGCTGTTTCTAACCCGCGCGGTAACCTAACGAGAAACCAAGAATTTTCTATCCCGGTGCGCCCACCTCAAGGCTTGCCGTGGGCCTCTCAAACCCCCAAAAAAGCGCTGAGATAACGAAAAATCGCGCACTTTTTTGGGAGGACACCCCATGGCTCAAAACAGCTTCCAAGGTCTCAAATTCGGCCTCCCCGACGAGATCGAAGAGATCCGCAGCATGGTTCAGCGGTTCACAGAGGACCGTATCGCGCCGATTGCTGCGGAGATCGATCAATCCAACACGTTTCCGAACCATCTTTGGCAGGACATGGGCGCACTCGGTATTTTGGGGATCACGGTTCCTGAGGAGTTCGGCGGCACAGGCCTGGGCTACCTCGCCCATGCCGTGGTGATGGAGGAAATCAGCCGCGGCTCCGCGTCAGTGGGCCTCTCCTATGGCGCGCATTCGAACCTCTGTGTCAATCAGATCAAACTAAACGGCAGTGATGAACAGCGCGCGCGGTATCTGCCCAAACTCGTCTCCGGCGAACATGTGGGGGCGCTCGCCATGTCCGAACCGGGCGCTGGGTCGGATGTGGTGTCGATGAAGCTCCGTGCCGAGAAGAAAGGCGATCACTTCGTCCTCAACGGCAACAAGATGTGGATCACCAATGGTCCCGACGCCGACACGTTGGTGGTCTATGCCAAAACCGACCCCCAGGCAGGTCCGCGGGGCATCACGGCGTTTTTGATCGAGAAAGGCTTCAAAGGTTTCTCCACGGCGCAAAAACTCGACAAGCTCGGTATGCGCGGCTCGAACACCTGTGAGCTTGTGTTCGAAGATTGCGAAGTCCCTGAAGAGAACGTCATGGGCGGCGTCGGCGAAGGTGTCCGTGTTCTGATGAGTGGCCTTGATTATGAACGTGCCGTCCTCGCCGCAGGGTCCATCGGCATCATGCAAGCCGCAATGGACGTGGTTCTGCCTTATATCCACGAACGCCAGCAATTCGGCCAGGCGATTGGCGAGTTTCAGCTGATCCAAGGCAAGGTTGCGGACATGTACTCCACCATGAACGCTTGTCGCGCCTATGTTTATGCCGTGAACGCCGCTTGCGATCGGGGGGAGACCACCCGTCAGGACGCAGCAGGTGTTATTCTTTATGCGGCCGAAAAAGCCACGCAAGTGGCGCTGGACGCGATCCAGATCCTAGGCGGCAATGGCTATATCAACGAGTATCCGACAGGCCGCCTTTTGCGTGATGCCAAACTCTACGAAATTGGCGCAGGCACATCGGAGGTGCGCCGCATGCTGATTGGTCGTGAGCTTTTCAAGGCAACAGCATAAGTGCAGCATGATCGGTGGGAATATCGCATTTGGCCGGAGGAACCTGTCCCCGTTGCAGAAGCCGTGGCGGCGTCAGC
>JBCCTG010000067.1:0-7973 GCA_039198735.1 Pseudomonadota bacterium
CCTTAACGCCCACTTTCTCCGGAAGGCGGCCAACCCGGGGATGGCTGTGCACGTGCGAACTCACTTCGTAAATCAGAACTGAATGTATTGAGCGTTTTGAACCCCGCTCGCCGATGGCGCGGGGCTTTGATGCGTTTTTCCGAACCTGAGGCTCCGCCGCCAAAGGTTTGATCCGCCGGAACTTTCACCGGCGTTGAAAGGGCGACCTATGGCTCAGAGCTTTGTCGAAAAGAAACGTATCCGCAAAGGTTTCGGACGCATCGGTGATGCGGTCACGATGCCAAACCTGATTCAGGTGCAGCGCGAAAGCTATGAAGCTTTCCTGCAGCGCTATGTGCAGGCCGATGAGCGGAAACGCGACGGGCTCGAAGCGGTCTTCCGCTCGGTTTTCCCCATCTCCGATTTCACGGAGACGGCCTACCTGCAATATGTCTCTTACGAATTTGAACATCCCAAATTCGATACCGAAGAGTGTATGCAGCGGGACATGACCTATTCGGCCCCGCTGAAGGTCAAGCTTCAGCTCGCCGTCTTTGAGGTCGATGAGGACACCGGCTCCAAATCGGTGAAGGACATCAAAGAGCAAGAGGTCTACATGGGCGAGCTGCCCCTGATGACCGACAACGGCACCTTCATCATCAACGGCACGGAGCGGGTGATCGTCAGCCAGATGCACCGCAGCCCTGGCGTCTTTTTCGATCACGATAAGGGCAAGACCCATTCCTCGGGCAAGCTTCTTTTCGCCGCGCGGATTATTCCTTACCGCGGCTCTTGGCTCGATTTTGAGTTCGATCCCAAGGATATCGTCAATGTGCGCATCGACCGCCGCCGCAAGCTACCGGCGACGACGCTGCTCTATGCCTTGGGCCTCGACCAAGAGGATATCCTCGAGATTTTCTACGGCCGCGTGCCCCATACGGCGCAAGGCCATGGCTTCACCATGCCGATCGATGAGGAGCGCCTGAAGGGCTCCAAACCCGAGCGTGATCTTGTGGATGCCGAAACCGGCGAAGTGGCCATCCCGGCGGGTAAGAAAGTCACCGCACGGACGATGAAGCAGCTCGAAGAGAAGGGCACCAAGGCTTTCTTTTTGACTCGTGAGCAGATGATCGGCCGTTATTTCGCGCGCGATCTCGTCAATGCGGAGACAGGCGAGATCTACGCCGAGGCTGGCGACGAGGTCTCTGAAGAGGTCCTTGAAAACCTCGCTGAGCTTGCCATCACGGAATTCGAGACCCTTGATATCGATCACGTGAACATTGGCGGTTACATGCGTAATACGCTGTCCGCTGACAAAAACTCCGGTCGCGAAACGGCGTTGATCGATATTTATCGCGTCATGCGCCCTGGTGAGCCGCCAACACTGGACACTGCCGAGGCGTTGTTCTCGGGCCTCTTCTTCGATGAGGAGCGTTACGACCTCTCGGCGGTGGGCCGTGTCAAGATGAACATGCGTCTTGGCTTCTCCAATGATGACGTGACGGACGAGATGCGCACCTTGCGCAAAGAAGACATCGTCTCGGTCCTGAAGACTCTCAACGACCTGCGCGATGGGCGCGGCGAGATCGATGACATCGACAATCTCGGCAACCGCCGGGTGCGGAGTGTCGGTGAGCTGATGGAGAACCAATACCGCATTGGTCTCTTGCGGATGGAGCGTGCGATCAAGGAGCGGATGTCCTCGGTGGAAATCGACAACATCATGCCGAATGACTTGATCAACGCAAAACCCGCCGCTGCCGCTGTGCGTGAGTTCTTCGGCTCCTCGCAGCTTTCGCAGTTCATGGATCAAACCAATCCGCTCTCGGAGATTACCCACAAGCGTCGCATGTCCGCGCTGGGGCCGGGCGGTTTGACGCGGGAGCGTGCAGGCTTTGAGGTGCGCGACGTGCACCCCACCCACTATGGCCGGATCTGCCCGATCGAGACACCGGAGGGGCCGAATATCGGTCTGATCAACTCGCTCGCAACCCATGCTCAGGTCAACAAATACGGCTTTATTGAAAGTCCCTACCGGCGTGTGGCCGATGGTAAGGTCACCGGCGAGGTTGTCTATCTTTCGGCTATGGAAGAACAGCGCCATGCGATCGCGCAAGCCAATGCTGATCTGACGGCGGATGGTTCGTTTGCGAATGAGTTCGTCAACGCCCGCTGGCGCGGTGAGGCCATGCTCGTCCCCCGGGAAGAGATTGCCTTCATCGACGTGTCGCCGAAGCAGCTCGTCTCGGTTGCCGCGGCGCTCATTCCATTCCTTGAAAACGATGACGCCAACCGCGCCCTCATGGGCTCGAACATGCAGCGCCAGGCGGTGCCGCTCCTCCAGGCCGAAGCGCCTTATGTGGGGACGGGCATGGAATCGGTCGTGGCCCGCGATTCTGGTGCAGCCATGGGTGCCCGCCGTTCAGGCTTCGTTGAGCAGGTGGACGCCCAGCGCATCGTTATTCGCGCTACGGAAGAAACCGATCCCACCAAGTCCGGCGTGGATATTTATAACCTTCGCAAGTTTCAACGCTCAAACCAAGACACCTGCATCAACCAGCGTCCACTGGTGAAGATCGGTGATACGGTGAAGGCGGGCGATATCATTGCCGATGGTCCGTCGACGGATCTTGGTGAGCTGGCCCTCGGTAAAAACGTGCTTGTCGCGTTCATGCCCTGGAACGGTTACAACTTCGAAGACTCGATCCTCATCAGTGAGCGGATCGTGCGCGACGATGTCTTCACCTCGATCCACTTGGAAGAGTTTGAGGTTGCGGCTCGCGACACCAAACTCGGCCCTGAAGAGATCACCCGCGATATCCCGAACGTCTCCGAGGAAGCCCTGCGCAACCTTGACGAGGCAGGCATTGTGGCGATCGGCGCCGAGGTGCATCCTGGCGATATCTTGGTCGGTAAGATCACACCAAAGGGCGAAAGCCCGATGACACCGGAGGAGAAACTCCTGCGGGCTATCTTCGGTGAGAAAGCGGCGGATGTCCGCGACACCTCCCTCAAACTGCCCCCAGGTGTTGCGGGTACGGTAGTTGAGGTCCGTGTCTTCAACCGTCACGGTGTGGAAAAAGATGAGCGTGCCCAACAGATCGAGCGTGATGAGATCGAACGTCTCGCCATCGACCGTGATGCTGAACAAGCCATCCTTGACCGGAACATCTTTGGACGTCTTGAAGAGATGCTCTTCGGTGAAACGGCGGTTTCTGGCCCGAAAGGCTTCTCGAAAGGTGAGGTCACCCGCGACGCACTGAAAGAAACCCAGCGCGGCCTCTGGTGGAAAATTGCCATTAGCGACGATGCCAAGATGGGCGAGATCGAGGCCCTTAAAAAGCAGTATGATGAGAGCCGTGAGCGCCTCGAAGACCGCTTCAAAGATAAGGTCGAGAAACTTCAGCGTGGTGACGAACTGCCGCCAGGCGTGATGAAAATGGTCAAGGTCTTTGTGGCCGTGAAGCGGAAGCTTCAGCCTGGTGACAAAATGGCCGGTCGCCACGGTAACAAAGGTGTGATCTCGAAAATTGCGCCTATGGAAGACATGCCCTTCCTTGAGGATGGCACGCCGGTGGATATCGTTCTGAACCCGCTCGGTGTTCCCTCACGGATGAATGTCGGTCAAATCCTTGAAACCCATCTGGGCTTTGCTTGTCGCGGGATCGGTCGTCAAATCCAAGAGGGTTGGGAGGCTTGGCAGCGCGGTCAGTCGGGTAAGGACGATTTCATTGCCCAACTCAAAGGCGTGTACGGAGAGAATCAAGACATTCCTGATGATGAGGATGACCTCAAGGAGCTTGGTAAAAACCTCTTCCGGGGTGTACCGATCGGCACACCAGTGTTTGACGGTGCGCGCGAGGCGGACATTGTCGAGATGCTGAAGAAAGCTGGGATCTCGGAAACCGGACAGGTGACCTTGCATGATGGCCGGACTGGTGATGCCTTCGCGCGACCGGTGACGGTGGGGTACAAGTACCTTCTCAAACTGCACCACTTGGTCGACGACAAGATCCACGCCCGCTCGATTGGTCCGTACTCGCTTGTCACCCAGCAACCCCTGGGCGGTAAGGCCCAGTTCGGTGGTCAGCGCTTTGGCGAGATGGAGGTCTGGGCGCTCGAAGCTTACGGTGCGGCCTACACCCTCCAAGAGATGCTGACGGTGAAGTCCGACGACGTCGCTGGTCGGACCAAAGTTTACGAAGCAATCGTCCGAGGTGACGACAGTTTCGAAGCGGGCATCCCTGAGAGCTTCAACGTGCTCGTTAAAGAGATGCGCAGATTGGGTCTCAATGTGGAATTGCAAAACCGCTAATGAAACAGTTGAGCAAAAAGCAACAAACCCATTCTTGGCGTCAAAAGACGACCAATTGGGGTGTCAGTGGTTGGCTGCTCGTTGGACTGTTCTTTTCTCTTGCGGCGTTTGGCTTTGTGGTCGGAACGCTGGATTTTATTAACTCTGCTGGTGACCTTATCAGTGAGCGAGCATCGAACTAGAAGCGCATCGTTAAGGTGTGCACCCGCCCGAAAGGACAATGAATATGTCTCAGGAACTCGCAAACGTCTTCAATCCGCTGGCGCAGCCGCAGACGTTCAATCAGATCCGCATCTCACTGGCTTCGCCGGAGAAAATTCTCTCCTGGTCCTACGGTGAGATCAAAAAGCCGGAGACCATCAACTACCGGACATTCAAACCGGAGCGCGATGGTCTTTTCTGTGCACGGATCTTCGGTCCCGTGAAGGATTATGAATGTCTCTGCGGTAAATACAAACGCATGAAGTACAAAGGCGTCGTCTGCGAAAAATGCGGCGTTGAGGTTACCCTTTCCAAAGTGCGCCGTGAGCGGATGGGTCATATCGAGCTCGCCGCGCCCGTCGCGCATATCTGGTTCCTGAAATCACTTCCCTCCCGGATTTCGATGTTCCTCGACATGACCTTGAAGGATGTCGAGCGCGTTCTCTATTTTGAGAACTATATCGTCATCGAGCCTGGGATCACGCCGCTCGAACCCATGCAGCTTCTCTCCGAAGAGGAATACATGGAGGCGCAAGAGCAGTATGGTGAAGATCAGTTCACGGCTGGTATCGGTGCTGAGGCTATTCGCGATATCCTCGCCAACATGGACCTTGAAGCGATTTGCGAACAGCTCCGTGTCGAGATCGCCGAGTCCACGTCAGAACTCAAACCCAAAAAACTCGCCAAGCGTCTCAAGTTGATCGAGAATTTCATGCTTTCTGGCAACAAGCCTGAATGGATGATCATGACGGTCATTCCGGTCATTCCGCCGGAACTGCGTCCGCTTGTGCCTCTTGATGGTGGTCGTTTTGCCACGTCTGACCTCAATGATCTTTACCGCCGGGTTATCAACCGCAACAACCGTTTGAAGCGTCTCATTGAGCTTCGTGCACCGGACATCATTGTGCGGAACGAAAAACGGATGCTTCAAGAATCCGTGGACGCCCTTTTCGACAATGGTCGCCGCGGCCGTGTGATCACGGGTACGAACAAACGTCCGCTTAAGTCGCTTTCGGATATGCTGAAAGGTAAGCAGGGCCGGTTCCGTCAGAACCTTCTCGGTAAGCGTGTCGACTATTCGGGCCGTTCGGTGATCGTTGTGGGTCCTGATCTCAAGCTTCATGAATGTGGCCTGCCGAAGAAGATGGCGCTCGAACTTTTCAAGCCGTTCATTTATTCGCGTCTCGATGCCATGGGTCTTTCGGCCACGGTGAAACAGGCGAAAAAACTTGTCGAGAAAGAGCGTCCGGAGGTCTGGGACATTCTCGACGAAGTGATCCGTGAACACCCGGTCATGCTCAACCGTGCACCGACGCTTCACCGGCTCGGTATTCAAGCGTTCGAGCCGAAGCTGATCGAAGGCAAAGCGATCCAGCTTCATCCGCTGGTCTGTACGGCGTTCAATGCTGACTTCGACGGTGACCAAATGGCCGTGCACGTGCCTTTGTCCCTGGAGGCCCAGCTTGAAGCCCGTGTGCTGATGATGTCGACCAACAACATCCTCTCACCGGCCAATGGTAAGCCGATCATCGTTCCGTCCCAGGACATCGTTCTTGGCCTTTACTACATCACCCTCGAAAAAGAAGGTGAGCCTGGTGACGGTATGGTGTTCGCGGACATCGAAGAGATTGAGCACGCGCTCAATGCTGGTGTCGTGACACTCCATTCCAAGATCAAGGCTGTGTGGCGGTCGGTGGATGCTGACGGTCAGCCAACGATGGAACTTGTGGAAACGACGCCTGGTCGGATGATGGTGGCCTCTGTTCTGCCCAAAGACCATAATGTGCCGTTCGACGTGGTCAACACACTCCTCCGTAAAAAGACGATCCAAGGTCTGATCGATACGGTCTACCGCCATTGCGGTCAGAAGAAGACCGTGATCTTCGCCGACCAAATTATGGAACTCGGTTTCAAAGAAGCGTGTAAGGCTGGTATTTCTTTCGGTAAAGATGACATGGTCATCCCCGATACGAAGGTCTCGATTGTCGATGAAACCCGCTCGCTGGCTTCGGAGTATGAGCAGCAATACGCTGACGGTCTCATCACCCGTGGTGAGAAATACAATAAGGTCGTTGACGCTTGGGCGAAGTGTACGGACCGTGTTGCCGAGGAGATGATGAAAGAAATCTCCACAACCAAATTCGATCCGGAGACGAAGCGTCAGCTTGAGCCGAACTCGGTTTATATGATGAGCCATTCCGGCGCACGCGGATCACCTACCCAGATGCGTCAGCTAGCCGCCATGCGTGGTCTGATGGCCAAACCGTCTGGTGAGATCATCGAAACGCCGATCGTTTCGAACTTCAATGAAGGCCTCACGGTTCTGGAGTATTTTATCTCCACCCACGGCGCGCGGAAGGGGCTGGCGGATACGGCGCTTAAGACCGCAAACTCCGGGTACCTCACCCGGCGTCTGGTGGATGTGGCCCAGGACTGTATCGTCAAGGAAATGGATTGCGGTACGGAGCAAGGCATCACGCTTGAGGCTATTGTCGATTCTGGTGAGATCGTCCTTGCCCTGTCGGAACGCCTTCTCGGCCGGACGATCCTTGGCGACATTGTCGAGCCTGAGAGCGGCGAAGTCATGGTGAAAGACGGCACCCTTCTCGATGAGGTGACCGCGGAAGCCATCGAGAAAGCTGGTATCCAGAAGGTCAAAGTCCGCTCGCCGCTGACTTGCGAAACACCCATTGGTGTGTGTGCGAAATGTTATGGTCGTGACTTGGCGCGCGGTGAGCCGGTGAATGTCGGCGAATCAGTGGGTGTTATCGCAGCTCAATCGATTGGTGAGCCGGGTACACAGCTCACCATGCGAACATTCCACGTGGGCGGCACGGCCCAGGTGGGTGACACATCCCTCATCGAAGCGAGTCACGAAGGCACCATCCATCTTGAAAACCGGAATGCTGTCAAGGACTCTGCCGGTGATCTGGTGGTCATGGGCCGCAACACGCTGATCAAAATTCGCGGTAAGGACGGTGCTGACCTTGCATCGTTCAAGGTCACGTACGGCACCAAGCTGCGCGTCGATGACGGCGATACGGTCGAACGTGGCCAGCGCCTTGCGGATTGGGATCCTTACACCTTGCCGATCATGACTGAAGGTCAGGGTAAGGTGCGTTACGAGGACCTTGTCGAAACCGTCAGTGTCCAAATGGTTGCTGATGAGGAAACGGGCCTTGCTAGTCGTGTGGTCACTGATTGGCGCTCAAACCCTCGGGGTACGGACCTTCGTCCTGCCATCATCATCGTCAATGATGATGGTGAGCCCATCACCCTTGAGAACGGCCAAGAGGCACGGACGCTTCTTCCTGTCGAAGCCATTCTCTCGGTGGAAGATGGCGCCGAGGTTGGCCCCGGTGACGTGCTGGCACGGATTCCGACCGAAGGCGCGAAGACCAAGGATATCACCGGTGGTCTGCCGCGGGTAGCGGAGCTTTTCGAAGCGCGCCGTCCCAAGGATCACGCTATCATCGCA
>JBCCTG010000068.1:0-7895 GCA_039198735.1 Pseudomonadota bacterium
CAGCGAAAGTTGATCACCGGTTTTGCGTTCGCGAGAGGTCAAAACAAAAACTGAGAACTGTGTCGCATCAGCTTCAAACGGCTCCCATGCCTCATTGAGCGGCGATGGCATCCCAAGGGCGCGGATAGCTGATGATCTCGCCGTTTTTCTCCGTTGATGTGTCCAGAAGATCCGTGATCCACTCAGCAATCTCCGATGGCTGAGTGATCGTGTTCGGATCTTCACCGGGCATAGCATCGGCACGCATCACCGTGGCCGTGGGGCCAGGGTCGAGGAGGTTGACTTTGAACTCCCTCTCCACGTTTTCGGCTGCATAGGATTTCAAGAGGGCATTAAATGCCGCCTTGCTCGCCGCATAAGCCCCCCAGAAAGGCTTCACCTTCGTGGCTGCACCGGATGTGATGCCCACGACCCTCACGGCATCTGACTTTACAAGCAGTGGATGGAGAAGTTGCAGCAAAGCAAGGTTCGCATGCAGATTGACAACGAATGTCTCATGCCATTCCTTACCCAGAATATCGGTCACCGGGGTCAGGGGGCCGAGGAGACCGGCATTGAGGACCAAACCATCAAGGCGCCCGAAGCGATCCTGCAAAGCGGCCGGTAGGCGTGAGAGCTGCTCTTGCTCTTGCAGATCCACCGGGATCAGCACAGCTTTTCCCCCCGCCGCGCGGATCTCGTCATCCAGGGCTTCGAGGCCCCCCACGGTGCGGGCGAGAGCGATGACCGTGCCGCCGCGCTTGGCGATCTCAAGCGCCGTTGCATAACCGATCCCGCGGCTGGCGCCGGTGACAAGGCTGATGCGGCCTGATTGACTGTTAGAGGGCATGACGGATCTTTTCTGCTGTGGCCTCAAGCGCGTCCGGCGCGGCCATACCTTCGCCGTGTTGGCCGAGGGCCCGGCCTTCCCACATCGGAATGATATGGACATGGGTATGGAAGACGGTCTGTCCCGCCGCCTCACCGTTGAACTGAACAATGCGGACGCCGTCAGGGTGCAAACCTTTGACCACGGCCTGCGCAATCTTTTGCGCGGTTCGGGTGACCGACACAAGGGCAGCTGCGGGCAGGTCCAGGATGTTCACCGAGGCCGCGTTTTTATGGATGACTAATGCGTGCCCCTCCGACTGCGGAAAAACATCCATGAAGGCAAGGGTCTCATCATCCTCATAAAGAGTGACTTTGGGCATCTCGCCGCGTATGATCTTGGCAAAGATGTTGTTGGGGTCATAGGCCGTCTCAAGGCTCATCGTCAGTGTCCTTCCAGATGTTGCCGCAATTCGCGCAGCGAAAGCTGTCGGTGGGCGGGGCAAAGGGGAAAATAGCCGCTAAGAATCCGAACAAGGCGAGCGGAATGAACCATTGACGTTGCCGAGCAACGCGGTTGCTGCCGCATTGTGGGCACCCTCCCTGCGGTGCATCCGCCCGTCTTTCGTCGAGTGTCGCCTTGGCGAGGAAAGCCTCTTCATCGGTCGCAAGGATGCGATAACCGCCAAGGGCAATGCTGAGATGCGGCGCGCTCCCGAGGTGGTTCTCCTCAGGCAAGCTGACATCGAACCCCTGCGCGCGCAAAAACCCAGCCGCAATCTTAGCCTCTCCTGCATCGTAGAACCGCGCGATTTCTCTCATTCGCCCTTCTTAAACGGCGTGATGCCTTTGAGAAGCTCAATATCCGCTTCGATGTGCTCGCGTTCCCGTTCGAGGTAATCGGCGATGGCCGCCTGAAAGTTCGGGTCGGTCATGCGGTGGGCGGAGCGGATGGGCACGGGCTCATAACCACGGGCGATCTTGTGCTCGCCTTGCGCGCCCGCCTCCACACGGCGGAGGCCATGGGCGAAGGCGTAGTCGATAGCCTGGTAATAGCAAAGCTCAAAATGCAGGAACGGCACATGCTCTTTACACCCCCAATAGCGGCCAAAGAGTGTCTCGCCGCCGATGAAGTTGAGGGCACCAGCGATCATGTCGTCTCCGCGCCTGGCAAAAATAAAGAGAAGCCTTTCTGGCATGCGTTCGGCGATCAGGGTAAAGAATGTCCGTGTCAGGTAAGGCGTACCCCATTTCCTCGCGCCGGTGTCTTGATAGAACCACCAAAAGGCATCGAGGTGACGCTCCTCGATATCGGGTCCTGAGACCCATTCGATGGTCAGACCGCTTCTGGCAATCGCCTCACGCTCTTTGCGCAAAGCCTTGCGTTTGCGGGAGGCGAGGGCGGCTAAAAACCCATCCCAGTCGCCATAGCCGCGGTCCTCGAAATGGTATTGCTCACCGTACCGAAGAACATAACCGCTATCAGAAATGGTCTCGATTTCGTCCGCTGTCAGAAAGTTGATGCTGGCGCCGGAAAGCCCCATTTGCCGCGCAACCTCCGCCGCGCCAGATGCCAAGAGCTGGCGGTCCTCCTCGGCTGCTGCAAGAAGGCGCCTGCCGGTGGCGGGGGTGAAGGGCACGGCGCTCAAGAATTTTGGATAATAACGTCCGCCCGCTCTTTGATAGGCATCGGCGAAGGCGTGGTCGAAAATGTACTCGCCCTGACTATGGCCTTTCAAATAGGCGGGCATGGCCCCGACCAGTGCGTCGCCGCGTTTGAGGAGCACATGCTGGGGCTGCCAGCCGGTTTCCGCGCGCACGGATTTCGAGGCTTCGAGCGCTTCCAGGAAATCCCAAGAGATAAAGGGGTCGTAGGGTTGATCCGCCGGGTTGGCGAGGGCGTCCCACGCGTCCTTGGGGACAGCGAAAAGGCGCTCGATCGTTTCGATTGTCGCAGCATCAAGCATAAATCGATGTTAGCGCATCTTGCGTAAAAGTCCGCCGTGTCAGCGCGCCGCGTGGCGGGTTTTGCAAAAGACGCCTTGTGACGCGCTCACTCGTTTGCGGCTTCCACACGTTTCTCCACCGAGGCCACATAGGCCTCGATGATGGGTGCATACATCGCAAGATAACGGCTCGAGAAATCTTGCTGCTTGGCGACCAAGCCGCGCCCCTCCTTGGACTGATAATACCGGGTCGCGGCAATCAACTCGGCCTCGGTAAAGGTTTCTGCTGCTGCTGTGATCAGGGCCTCTTCCATCTGTGGGCGGAATGTCACGAACTCTTCGTAGGCGAGTTTGATGAGGATCTCTCGGTCTTCTTCGCTCGCGTCTTCGATGGGCAGGAGGGGGAGGATTTGCGCCAGGGCGTTTTGCGGGGCGAGCATTTGGTTGAGGATGTCCTGGACGGCAGGGCTGCGCACATAACGTTCCGCGACCTCGCGCTTCCGGTCTGTGGCGTCGTCGGCAAGTGTAGGGGTGGTCAGTATAACGACGAGTGTAACGATAGACACAAGCAGGCGCATGATCGATCCTGTTTTGAAACTTCTGATCGAGTGTAGTGCGCCGGTCACCATGCTGAAAGCCTCAAGTGATGGACCGGAGGTGATGTTATCGCAACTTTTGCTGATGCGCTGGGCCAGGCAAGACCAAGTTATTGATCAGCCAGCCGACCAAGAGGCAAGGCTCTCAAGCTTTGCCTCTTGGTTTTTCTCGATCGCTGGCGTTAGCGCTGATCCATCGGAATGAAGTTGCGTTCAGCAGCGCCGGTGTAGATCTGACGTGGACGGCCGATTTTCTGGCTTGGGTCTTCCAGCATTTCGCGCCACTGGGCTATCCAGCCCACCGTGCGTGCCAGGGCAAAGAGCGGTGTGAACATGTCCGGCGGGAAGCCGAGTGCTCGCAACGTGATGCCCGAATAGAAATCGATGTTCGGGTAGAGCTTTTTCTCAACGAAATAAGGGTCTTCGAGAGCGATTTTTTCAAGCTCCATCGCCACGTCAAGGAGGGGGTCTTGAACACCGACAGCGTCCAGCACCTCATGGGTGGCCTTCTGCATGACCTTGGCGCGGGGGTCGTAGTTTTTGTAGACCCTGTGGCCAAAGCCCATCAGGCGGAAGGGATCGGACTTGTCTTTCGCCTTCGCAATATATTCCGGGATACGATCGACCGAGCCGATTTCCATCAGCATACGAAGGGCCGCTTCATTGGCGCCGCCATGGGCCGGGCCCCAAAGGCAGGCAATGCCCGCGGCGATACAGGCGAACGGGTTGGCCCCAGATGAGCCGGCAAGACGCACCGTGGAGGTCGATGCATTCTGCTCGTGGTCCATGTGCAGGATGAAGATCTTATCGAGGGCCGATGCGAGGGTTTTGTTGACCTCATAATCTTCCGCCGGAACCGAGAAACACATACGGAGGAAATTCTCCGTGTAGTTCAGATCATTGCGCGGATAAACAAAGGGCTGGCCGGTGGTGTATTTGTAAGCCATCGCCGCAATGGTCGGCATTTTCGCGATCATGCGGTGGATGGAGATCGTCCGGTGCTCAGGGTTATTCACATCGGTGCTGTCGTGATAAAAAGCCGACAACGCCCCCACCGCGCCGCACATGATGGCCATAGGGTGCGCATCGCGGCGGAAGCCTTCGAAGAACTTCAAGAAATGCTCGTGGAGCATGGTGTGGTAGGTGATGTCGTGGCGGAAGGTCGCGCACTGATCTTTGGTGGGAAGCTCACCCTCCAACAAAAGGTAGGCGGTCTCAATGAAATCGGTGTTCTCCGCAAGCTGCTCAATCGGGTAGCCGCGGTAAAGAAGTGTGCCTTCGTCGCCGTCGATGAAGGTGATCTGGCTTTCGCACGATGCGGTCGATGTGAAGCCAGGGTCGAAGGTGAACTTACCTGTCAGTGCCGCAAGCTTCCTGATGTCGACCACTTGGTTTCCGTGGGTCCCGCTGAAAACCGGGAGGTCGTGTCCCTCATAGGACGCCGTGCCGGCGTTCTGGAGTTTGCTATCCATGTTTATTCTCCTAACGCAGTGAGCGTGCGCAATTGCACTCACTGAGGTGGGCTTATGCTATTGTTTCGAGCGCCCCTTGTTGCAGCGCGACAATAAGCAGTTGGCGTCACTCTGCAAGAGCGAGTGTTCACCGGTTTCTCAACCTTTAGGCGAATTGCTGATCCTGTGCATCCTTTAAACGGCTGAGGGCCTCCTCAGAGCCTAAGGAGAAAAGCGTTTCGCCGAGGGAAGGGCTTGGTTTGCCTGCCGTAAGGGCCGCTCGAACAGGCGGTCCCACCTGACCAAAGCTTACGCCCTGGGCCTCTGCAAAGCTTTTCAGGGCATCATCGAGAGCTTCCGGTGACCAATCCTCTTGGTTCTCAAGCAGGGCTGTCACCTGGGTCAGCATAGCCAAAGCGCCCTCTTTTTTCAGGGGCTTGGCCGCCTTTCCGGTGATCTCCAATGGCCGTTTCATGAGCACAAATGCCGCAGCGTCAGCCGCGTCACGCAGAAGCCGCATCCTTGGTTTGAGGTAGGGTACAGCGCGGGTGATCATGGCGCGTTGATCGGCATCGAGCGGCGTTTCCAAGAACGGCGCGATGGCGTCCGCAAGACCTTCATCGCTGAGATCCGCAAGGTAAGGGGCATTGAGCGACGCGAGTTTTTCCGGGTCGAGCCGGGCGGCGGCTTTGCCGATACCGTCCAGGTCAAACCATTCCAGCGCTTGGGCTTTGCTGATCACCTCATCATCGCCATGGCTCCAGCCAAGGCGCAGGAGGCCGTTCATCAGGCCCTCCGGCAAATAACCCTCGTCGCGATAGGCCTCGACCCCCAGCGCGCCGTGGCGTTTGGAGAGCTTCTTGCCATCATTCCCGTGGATCAGCGGGATGTGGGCCCAGACCGGGATATCCCAGCCAAGGGCTTCGTAAAGCTGCTGCTGCCGACCGGCATTGATCAAGTGGTCATCACCGCGAATCACATGGGTGACGCCCATGTCGTGGTCATCCACCACCACGGCGAGCATGTAGGTCGGTGTTCCATCGGACCTCAGGAGGACCATGTCGTCGAGGGATTGATTGGGGAAAGCCACCTCACCTTGCACAGCATCCTGAATCACGGTCTCGCCATGGAGGGGTGCTTTCAGACGGATGGATGCTGGGCTTTCGCCCTTGCCGCCGTCGCGATAGGGGCTGGTGAAGCGGATGTTTTTGTCGCGTGCTTCGGCCCGTGCTGTTTCCAACGCATCGCCAGTCAGCCAGCACTCATAGGCACGGCCTTGCGCAAGCAGTTCCTTCGCCACCTCGGCATGGCGATCGGCGCGGACGAACTGGCTGATCGGTTCGCCGTCCCAGTCGAGGCCGAGCCAGGTGAGACCGTCGAGGATCGCCGTCACAGCGTCCTCATTGTGGCGGGCCCGGTCGGTGTCTTCGATGCGCAGAAGGAACTTTGATCCTGCAGGAGCTTTGTCTCCCCTTGCGTAAAGCCAGTTGAAAAGGGCCGTTCGGGCACCGCCGATGTGCAAATATCCTGTCGGGGACGGTGCGAAACGGGTCACGATTGGCTTATCCTTGGCAGTCATGGTCGCATCCCCATCTCAAACGCTGAAAACCCAGGCCCTAAGCCCGTTGCCCCGCGCCGCCAAGATGGCGGCTCGGCGCCTGGTCGCGACCTTAACGGCTTGGGCCGATCAGGAGGAGGGGCGGTTCATCCTGCTCGTCCCATGCTTGATGGCCGCTGGTGTTGCCACCTGGCTCTCAGCTGACCGGCCGCCGGGCCTCTTTGTGCTGTTGCCTGTGACAGCCATCTGGATTGCACTTTTTGTGCTTTTCTTCCGTAGGCGGCAAGATGCTTGGATGCTCGCGGTTCGTCCGTTAGCGGTTTTCTTTTTGGGGATGACCCTGATCGCGCTGCGCACGGCCTGGGTGGGTGCCCCCGCGGTGCCCGATGGGTTTGGCAGTGCGACCGTCACAGGCGTGCTGGAAAGGGTTGAGGACCGTAAGAAAGATCATCGCTACACGGTTCGTGTGCAGGAGCTGTCGCGATTTGGCGATGCGATCCCCCGTCGGGTGCGGGTCGTCTGGCGCGGTGAGCCGGGGAACGCGAAGGCTGGCGATCTGATCCGTATGCGGGTTTCTTTATCACCGCCGCCAGGACCAGCGACCCCAGGCGGCTACGACTTTGCCCAAGCGATGTTTTACGAGAGGATTGGCGGCGTCGGCTTTTCCTATGCCCCGCCCGCGGTGATCGAGCGCGGCGGTCGCGGCTGGGCAACGCGTGTGGAGCGCCTGCGCGAAGGGATTGCTGGGCGCATCGAGGGGCATATCGACGGGCCGCCCGGCGCGGTGGCGGCGGCGCTCGTGACGGGCAAGCGGGAACGCATTCCGCAAGGCACAGTCGATGATCTCCGGGATGCGGGGCTTGCCCATCTTTTGGCGATATCAGGCCTGCATATGGGCCTCGTCTGCGGTTTTCTTTTCTTCACGCTGCGGTGGGTCCTGGCGCAAAGTGAGACCCTGGCGCTGCGCTACCCTATCAAAAAATGGGCAGCGCTCGGTGCACTGATGGGCGGCAGTTTCTATCTCATTCTCTCCGGCGCCGCGTGGTCAGCCCAGCGGGCTTTCATCATGGCGTCGATTGTTTTCCTCGCGATCCTTTTTGACCGGCGCGGGATCAGTTTGAGGAACGCAGCGATTGCGGCGATCGTCATTGTTCTGATCAGACCTGAAGCTGTGATCTCGGCGGGGTTTCAGATGTCGTTTGCCGCCGTGGTCAGCCTCATCGCAGCCTTTTCCTTTTTGGAGGAGCGCTTCCCTCGTTCAGAAGACCGCAGCGCCTTCACCCGTGTCACAGGCTTTATCGGCGGGCTCGCGATGACCAGCATCATTGCCGGTCTTGCCACGGCACCGTTTGCGCTTTTTCATTTTGGCCAAGTGGCCACCTATGGCCTCTTGGGAAATCTGCTCGCTATGCCGATCATCACCTTGGGGGTGATGCCTGCCGCCGTGCTCGCGCTATTCGTGATGCCTCTTGGTCTCGATGGTCTGATCTTTGTCCTCGTTGGCCGAGGGATTGATTTGGTCCTCCGTATTGCCCAC
>JBCCTG010000069.1:0-7829 GCA_039198735.1 Pseudomonadota bacterium
ACTGCATCCGTTGCGGTGGGCACCAGGGTCATGTCTTCAAAGATGGCCCTGAGCCGACGGGCCTTCGTTATTGCAACAACGGTGTGGCTCTCGATTTTGTGCCGCAAACCCTCAGTTAAGGCGTGTTCGGAAAACTGACCGTGCCGGTTTGACGGTCGATGACAATGGCATCACGGAAAGTGCCGCCATCGTCAGCCACCTTGATGGTGAAATTGTCCGAGCCCGTCAGGCCAAACTCCGCCTTGCCCGAAAAGGCTGTTTGGAAAACGAAGGACGCCGTTCCTCCGCTGGCGGATTTGTTAATCACGAAGCGGACATCCCCATTGCCGGGTGTGACGTCATCATGGCTGAAAAGCACCGCATCGGATTTGACCGCAAGTTTGTTGGTGGTATCGGCACTGGTGTTGATCCCCAATGATCCAAATTCTGAGAGATGAATCCATGCAGCGCCCGAATAGGCACGGAGTGCGCTCTCGTCTTCGATGAAAGCTGCCATGCCGGCGACAGGTGCGATGAAGACCCAGGCGCCGTCCTGGCGCGCCGCGATGGTGCCCGCCGGCTGCCCCGTCCAGTTGGTGCCCATTGCCGAGGCGGTGAGGATATAAGCATCGCCGTCTACCGGCGCGCTCGGCTCGTTATCCGTAGACGCACTTTTTGCGCTAAGATGGACAACGGCGTCCAGCCTGCGCAGGGCTTCATTGATGGTCACATGCTTTTGCGCCTGCGCTTCGGCAAGATAGGGTAGGGTGAGACGGGTCGTTTCACTCATCATGGTCCTCCGGCTTGCCGCCATCATGGCCGAGGTGAGGCGAGCGGGGATAAGTTCTGCTTTTCGTGGTTGCCGACCAAGAAAAAGGGGGGCTTCCGAAATGATCCGGAGCCCCCTTTTTTTCTTTGTATCAGACTTGGCCCTCTTTAAACGGAGAGATAGCCTTTGCGATCAAGATACTCGACGATCATCTCAGCGGCCTTTTCCGCGGCGATTTCTGACGTGTCGATCTCAATCTCCGGGTTCACTGGCGGCTCATAAGGGCTGTCGATGCCGGTGAAGTTTTTGATCTCACCCTTGCGCGCTTTAGCGTAGAGGCCTTTGACATCGCGCTGCTCTGCGATTTCCAAGGGCGTTGAGACATAGACCTCGATGAACTCACCATCATCCATCCGTTCACGAACGGCCTGGCGCTCACTGACGAAAGGCGAGATGAAGGAAACGAGGGTGATGAGCCCAGCATCCACCATCAATTTCGACGCCTCGCCCACACGGCGGATGTTCTCCACACGGTCAGCATCGGTGAAACCGAGATCACGGTTGAGCCCGTGGCGCACATTGTCCCCATCGAGAACATAAGTCAGGCGACCAAGATCATGAAGGCGTTTTTCAACGAGGTTGGCCACCGTCGATTTGCCTGATCCTGAAAGACCCGTGAACCACAGCATACACGGCTTTTGACCGGTGATCTTGGCCCGTGCATCTTTGTTCACTTCAAGGGCTTGCCAGTGCACGTTCTTCGACCGGCGCAAGGCGTAATCGATCATCCCCACACCCACGGTGTGGTGGGTGAGGCGGTCGATGAGAATGAAGCTGCCCGTACCGCGATTATCCTCGTAAGGATCGAACACCAAACGCTGGGTCAGGGAGAGATTGCACTCACCAATCTCATTGAGTTTCAAAGTCTTGCCGGAGAGGTGCTCCAGCGTGTTGACGTCGATCCTATGCTTGAGGTCAGTGATCTGTGCAGGGACCATCCGATTATTGGATTTGAGAATGTATTGCCGACCCGGCAGCATTTCCTCGTCATCCATCCACAGGATCTTGGCCTGGAATTGCCCCGACTGCTCCGCAGGCTCTTGGGCAGCCACGATGATGTCGCCGCGGCTGGCGTCAACTTCATCTTCTAAAGTGATGGTCACGGCACGGTGTTTGTCCGCAAACGCCAGATCACCATCACGGGTAACGATGGATTTGACTTTTGTGCGCTTGCCCGACGGCAGGATGGCCACCTCATCGCCAGGTTCCACCCGGCCTGATACAATGGTCCCGGCGAAGCCGCGGAAGTCGAGGTTTGGGCGGTTGACCCATTGAACGGGCATACGGAAGGGTTGCTCGTCCTTCCGCGCCGTATCGACGGTTTCAAGATAGGGAAGCAGCGCCGAGCCGTCATACCAGGGTGTGTTGGCCGACTTCGTCACCATGTTGTCGCCTTTAAGCGCCGACAAGGGAATGCAGTTGATGGTTTCAAAACCAAGCGGCTCGGCAAATGTTCTGTACTCGTCTTCAATGTCCCGGAAGACGTCTTCACGGAAATCTTTGAGGTCCATCTTGTTGATCGCCACGAGCACGTGACGAATACCGAGAAGCGAACAGATATAGCTGTGCCGACGGGTCTGGGGAAGCACGCCTTGGCGCGCATCGATCAGGATCACAGCGAGATCGGCTGTGGACGCACCGGTCGCCATGTTGCGGGTGTATTGTTCATGACCCGGCGTATCGGCGACGATGAACTTGCGTTTGTCAGTGGAGAAAAAGCGGTAGGCAACATCGATGGTGATGCCTTGCTCACGCTCCGCTGCCAGACCATCGACAAGCAGGGCAAAATCAATCTCACCGCCTTGGGTCCCGACTTTTTTGGAATCGGCCTCCAGCGCAGCGATTTGATCTTCATAAAGAAGCTTCGTGTCATACAGCAAACGCCCGATGAGCGTCGACTTGCCGTCATCGACACTGCCGCAGGTGATGAAACGCAACATCGATTTGCGTTCATGGGCATCGAGATAGCTGAGGATATCGTCCGAAGGCGAAAGGGCGGTCACGGAAGTATCGGCCATGTTTAGTAGTACCCTTCCTGTTTTTTCTTTTCCATGGAAGCGGGCTGGTCGCCATCGATGACGCGGTTTTGTCGCTCCGATGTGGTGGCCAGCAGGGTCTCGCGGATGATATCGGGAACGGTCGTCGCGTTGGATTTGACCGCCCCAGTCAACGGATAGCAGCCAAGTGTCCGGAAGCGGACCATCTCCTTGAACGGTTTCTCACCATCGCCAAGGGGCATACGGTCATCATCGACAAGGATCATGACGCCGTCACGCTCCACCACTTCGCGTTCCGCCGCGAAATAGAGCGAAGGCAGCTTCACGCCCTCGCGGTGGATATATTGCCAGACATCGAGCTCGGTCCAGTTCGATAACGGGAAGACCCGGACCGACTCGCCTTTGTGAATGCTGGTGTTGTAGATGTTCCAAAGCTCAGGACGCTGATTTTTTGGATCCCAGCGGTGCTGTGCCGTGCGGAAGGAGAAAATCCGTTCCTTCGCCCGAGATTTTTCCTCGTCACGACGTCCGCCGCCGAAGACCGCGTCGAATTTGTACTTGTCGAGAGCTTGTTTCAGCCCTTGCAGGTTCATAATATCTGTATGCAAAGCAGAACCATGGGTAAACGGACTGATGCCTTGTTTGACGCCGTCCTGGTTCATGTGCACGATCAGCTCAAGGCCGAGTTCCTCTGCCAGCGCATCGCGGAAGCGGTTCATCTCCGAGAAGTTCCAGTTGGTATCGACATTGACCAATGGGAAGGGCGGCTTCGAGGGATAGAAGGCTTTCAACGCCAGATGCAGCATCACCGCTGAATCTTTGCCCACGGAGTAAAGCAGGCCAGGGTTGCTCGTCTCCGCTGCAACCTCCCGCATGATGTGGATCGCCTCGGCCTCGAGGCGATCGAGGTGGGTCATCGTTTCTGGCGAAAGCAGGCCATCGGCCCGCGGTGTTTCGGCGATTTCCAAAGCGTCGAGGCGCCCGGCTGCTTGGTCTAGGGTTTTTTCGGTCATGCCGCCCCCGTTTTTGATGCGCTCAAGCCCCTTCCCATCATTGAGGAGCTTGCGGGAAATGGTGGTGAGAGAGAGCCCAGACGTTTCCGCCAGCCGTTCGGCACGGCGGAGAAGTTCGTTCGTCGTGATCATCGTGGGACCTCCAGGGAAAGAACTGCGGTGTTCTTGTGGGAAAATCAAGAGCAAGCGCTATGCCATCGTGGGATTTGTCCCACACTCAGGGTTCTGAACAGCGAGAATGAGAGTGTTGCTTGTTTTGCTGATAACATCGTTGCTGACGTAACGATGTTATGTGTCTTCGATCTGAACAGACGCAGACATTTTGCAGCTCAAGATCGGCCCCTGTCTGTCTCTCTATGAGAGACCCGAGGTTCTCCATTGTCTTGAGGTTTGCGCCTTTGGAGTGTTCGAGGCCAATTCATCCTGAACATGTCCAGGATGAATAACGTTTCCCATACCTTTGCGCGGGGCAACGACGATTGAATATCGAAGTTCTAGACTTTGATGTCTGCCGCTTTGGCATCGTTAAGGAAGGCTTCAAGCCCTTTATCCGTAAGCGGGTGCTTGACCAGGCCCCAGAGAACCGCCGGCGGGACCGTTGCGACATCCGCGCCGATCAGGGCGCAATCTTTGACGTGCAGCGGTGTGCGGATCGACGCGGCGAGGATCTCCGTCGTGAAGCCGTAATTGTCGTAGATCCGGCGGATTTCGGCGATCAATTCCATACCCTCCACATGGATATCGTCGAGGCGACCGATAAAGGGTGAGATGTAGGTGGCACCGGCTTTGGCGGCGAGAAGCGCCTGGTTGGCAGAAAAGCACAGAGTGATGTTGGTCTTGATGCCTTCACGGCTCAAAGCTTGGCAGGCTTTCAGCCCTTCCGCGATGAGCGGCAGTTTGACGACGACATTCTCGGCAAGGTTTGCGAGCTTCTGGCCTTCAGCGATCATATCCGGCGCATGGGTCGCGACCACTTCGGCACTGACATCACCATCGGTGGCGGCGCAAATGTCCTTGATCACCTCAGCGAAATCGCGCCCACTTTTTTTGATGAGGGAGGGGTTGGTGGTCACGCCGTCGATGAGACCCGCTTCGTTGAGCTCACGGATCTCACCAATTTCGGCTGTATCAACAAAGAATTTCATTGGTTTAGCACTCCATGCGGGCGATGCCGCGCTCTACAGTCTTGTCCCAGTCTGCTGGGCGACCTCAAGCCCAATCATCCAAGATCGTCATCCTTGTGGCAGGATCTGCCCATGCTTCAAGGGCGATGCCGATCGCACGATGTCCCAGCTTTGCACCTTTGAGAGCGCGTCCACATGGTGACGGATGCGATCGTCCATGAGGGAGGCGACACAACAATAGCTGTGGTCATACCGCTCCTGGAGCCGAAGAGTAAGCAGCTGGCCCGATGCTCGGGCGGCTTTTTCGAAACGTTCCGGGTTGAACTGGTCATCGAAAAACTGATCGGCCGAGGATCCCCTTGGGCGGTTCTGATTTTTTGGCAGAGGTTTGTCTTCGGATGAAGGCAAGAGTCGCATTCGTGGCATTCCAGCGTATAAAGAGGAATGACGTGATCGCCTGGTTTCAGGCTGGTGACACCTCGGGCCCGGCTCTTGGGCGATGCCTGCGCTTTTATGGCCAAAGGTCGTGGGAAAAGCGCCTTCGGGATCGGTACCCGATAGGGTGTAGGCATCGGTGCGGCAAATGCCGGTGACCTTCACCTCGACCAGCACCTCACCGGCCTTGGGTCTCTCAAGATCAACCTCCACAACCTCAAGGGGCTGTCCAGCTTCACATTTAGGACACGTACGGAGGAATGCAGAGCCACTCTCAGTCTTGCCATAAGGCCGTGCGCCATGCGTTGATTTCGCAAGCAAGCCCTGTAGAGCTATGGGGATAACTTAAAAAACAAGCGCCGCAAAAGGCGCTGACAACCCAAGCGTAAGGGGAGAAAACGATGGCCTTCTCACTGTTGCTCGTGATTGCTGCGGGCATTCTTGCCGTTTTTTACGGTATCACCACCACCCGGTCGGTTATGGCCGCGCCCACGGGCAATGACCGCATGAAAGAGATTGCCGCGGCGATCCAAGAGGGCGCCGAGGCTTATTTGAAACGCCAATACACAACCATCGCCATTGTCGGTGTTGTGGTTGTTGTTGCGCTTTTTGCGCTCTTTAGGGATTGGATCCCCGCCCTTGGATTTGTTCTTGGCGCCGTTCTTTCGGGCGCCGCTGGTTATATCGGTATGCTGATCTCTGTCCGCGCCAATGTTCGGACCACGGAAGCTTCCCGCCACGGTTTGCAAAAGGGCTTAGATGTAGCGTTCAAATCGGGGGCGGTGACGGGGATGCTCGTCGCTGGTCTCGCGCTGATCGGGCTGGCTGCGTATTTCTTCTTCTTAACGCAAATCTTGGGCCTCGACGAGCCGAGCCGGCAGGTGGTCAATGGCCTGGTCTCTCTCTCCCTCGGGGCTTCATTGATTTCCGTGTTCGCACGTCTTGGCGGCGGGATCTTCACCAAAGGCGCCGATGTCGGCGGCGATTTGGTTGGTAAGGTCGAGGCGGGAATCCCTGAAGACGATCCGCGCAATGCCGCGACGATTGCGGACAATGTGGGCGACAATGTCGGTGACTGCGCCGGTATGGCCGCTGACCTTTTCGAGACCTACGTGGTGACGATCGCCGCGACGATGGTCCTCGCCTCGATCCTGTTCGTGGGTGTGGAGATGCCGGAGGGCTCAAGCCTGACAGCGGTGCAGCAGTTCATGCTCTACCCCCTAGCGATTGGCGGCGCGTGCATCCTGACCTCCATTGCGGGCACGTTCTTCGTCAAGCTCGGTGCGGGGTCCACCAATGTCATGGGGGCCCTCTACAAGGGCCTGATCGCCACGGGGGTTCTGTCCGTTGCGGTTCTTGCTTTGGTGACGGCCATCGTGACGGACTTCTCGATTGCTTACACCGTGGGTGATTTGCGTTTCACGGGGACGGATCTTTTCATATGCGGTCTTCTGGGTCTTGCGGTGACCGGCGCCATTGTGTGGGTGACGGAGTATTACACAGGTACGGCCTATCGGCCAGTCAAGTCCGTTGCTGCCTCGTCGGAGTCCGGCCACGGAACGAACGTCATCCAGGGGCTGGCCGTGTCGATGGAGGCGACGGCCCTTCCGGCGCTGGTGATCATTATCGGGATCGTTGCTGCCTTTAACCTTGCGGGCCTCTACGGCATCGCGATTGCCGTCACCACGATGCTGGCGCTTGCGGGGATGATCGTGGCCCTCGATGCCTTTGGTCCGGTGACGGACAATGCTGGCGGTATCGCCGAGATGGCGGAGCTTGAAGGCTCGGTTCGTGACACCACTGACGCGCTTGATGCGGTGGGCAACACCACCAAGGCGGTGACCAAGGGTTACGCGATTGGCTCCGCGGGACTCGGCGCCCTCGTCCTCTTTGCAGCCTATGCGGAGGATCTTCGCTATTTTGCGGCGAACCCGGAGACCTACCCCTTCTTTGAGGGGATCACGCCAGACTATTCCCTCATCAACCCTTATGTCATCGTTGGCCTCTTCGCTGGCGGTCTTTTGCCTTACCTCTTCGGCTCCATGGCGATGCAATCAGTGGGGCGTGCAGCCGCGGCTATTGTGGACGAGGTGCGTCGTCAGTTTAGAGAGAACCCTGGCATTATGAAGGGCGAGGTGAAGCCTGATTATGCGCGGGCGGTGAACCTTCTCACCGGTGCGGCGATCAAGGAGATGATCGTGCCTTCGCTGTTGCCCATCCTGGGGCCCATTTTGGTCTACCTTCTCGTGGGTATGGTCGCAGGCACCGCCGCGGCACTGTCCGCCGTGGGGGCTATGCTGATGGGCGTGATCGTCACGGGTCTCTTCCTCGCGCTCTCCATGACCGCTGGCGGCGGTGCATGGGACAACGCGAAGAAATATATCGAAGACGGCAACCATGGCGGCAAAGGCTCCGAAGCCCATAAGGCTGCTGTCACCGGTGACACCGTGGG
>JBCCTG010000070.1:0-7776 GCA_039198735.1 Pseudomonadota bacterium
ATCGTCACCGATGTTTTGGTCGGAATAGGCGAGGATCTCGCCTTCGAATGTCACTGTCATAGCGGACGCTGATGTTGCGAAAAAAACGGCGCAAGCCGTGGCAGCTCTGAGCATGGGTTCCCCTCCAAAAAGCTAAAGCTCAAATCATAATGAGCGTTTTCGAAAGCCCAGTCACGGGCCAAACTGCAAAAATAAGTCGATTGCGGACAAATTCGCGCAGAAAATGAATCAGCGCTCGGTGAGCTTGAATTCAATCCGACGGTTGGTGGCAAGGCTTGCCGTATCGCGGCCTTGGACGAGGGGTTGGAACTCGCCAAAGCCGGCGGCGACCAGGCGGTTTTCTGGCACCCCGCGGCTTGCGAGATAGCGAACTACCGAGATGGCGCGCTCGGCAGAGAGATGCCAGTTGCTGGCGAAAATCGCGCGGCAGGCCGGACCGAGGGGCTCTTGATCCGCATGCCCATCAATCCTCAGCACCCAGGCAATCTCCGATGGAATATCGCCTTGGATATCGAGGAGAACATTGGCGAGCTTATTCAGCTCAAGCTGCCCTTGGGCACTGATCGTCGCCGAGCAGGATCCAAAAAGAATGTCGCTTTCAAAGACAAACCGGTCGCCGACAACGCGAATGTCATCACGGTCGCCGAGCGCTGCGCGCAGGGCTTCGAAAAAGCGTGAGCGAACCTCTGCTAGCTCCTGCACTTTCCTGGCAAGGGCAGCGTTGAGGCGCTGGGATAGGTTTTCGATCTGGGCCTCTTGCTCGCGGTCCTTGGCCTCGGCAGCTTCCAAAGCTTCCTGAAGGCTTGCGAGTTGAGAGCGCAGTGCCGCAAGCTGAGCGTTGAGGGTGGCGATTTCTGATTTCTGCTCTTCGGTGAGAGCTTTTTCCGCTTCGAGTTCCTCCGCAGACGCAGCAATAGCACTTCCCGCCACCGCTAGCTCCTTGGTCAGTGCAGCAATGCGCGCTTCGCCAGCCGCCACGGTGTCCTCGAGGGTTGCGATGCGCGCCACCAGGCGGTCCTTTTCCGCTTCGGCCAGACCGAGATCGTCGGCCAATTGGGCGATCTGGGCACGGAGGCTATTGAGCTCGGTGTCTTTTTGGGTGAGCTCTTCACCGAGATAGAACTGTGCCACCACGAACAGCGACAGCACCACCATCAGCACCAGGATTAAGCTGGAAAGGCCATCGACGAAGCCTGGCCAAATGGCCGCTTCGCCGCCTCGGGAGCGACGGCGCGCCATGGCTTAGCGCCCTCCAGGCTTCTTGCCCTCAAGGAGGGTGCGGCCGAGCTGCCGGATTTCCTGCTGCACCACCTGGGTGCCGTGCTCATTGCCCTGGGACAGGCGATTGATCGCAGCTTCGAGCCGCCCGAGCGCCCCGGCGATATCCTCATCGCTATAGGTCGCGGCACTGCCTTCACCCTTGGCCGTGGTGGTGTCGGTGATGCCAGAGAGCCAGTCCTCAAGATCCGAGTAAAAACGGTTTTGCGCCTGGCCCGATTGGATATCGAGAAGACCCAAAACGAGACTGCCGCCAAGGCCGAAGAGCGACGAGCTGAACGCCGTGCCCATGCCTGAGAGCGGCTCGTTGAGGTTCGAGATGAGGCTACCCACGGCGTCCGATCCATTGCCGTCGCTCGTCCCAGCAAGACTGCCGATCACCTCAGACACACCGTTGACGGTCTGAAGAAGACCCCAAAACGTGCCGAGGAGCCCGAGGAAAACTAGGAGGTTCGTGGCATAGCGGCCAATCTCGCGACCCTCATCAATGCGTAGGCCAACGGAATCGAGAATGGCGCGGGTCGAGGCTTGGCTTAGGCGTCCGCCGCGCTCATCCGCGTCAAGGAGCATGCGGCTCACGGCTGTGATCAGCATCGGCGCGCGAGGCAGGCGGGTGCGCGAGGGGTCGACGGAGTTCCGGAAGGCGTTGATCCAACTCACCGCCGGGCCGACCAGCATTGCTTGGCGTAGGTTGTACATGATCCCAATGAACAGCACGAACAGGATCAGGCCATTGAGATAAGGGTTGGCCATGAAGGCCGTGATCAGAAGGCCGTTGGGTTGCGGGCTCCACGGTGACAAATACCAGGCGATGCCGCCAACAAGGCCCAGCACAACCAGCATATTCAAGACGGCACCGCTGGACCCTGTGAACCGGACCGAGCGGTCGAGTGAACGCGCCATGGAGGTAGCTCCCCTAACCTTGGCAAGATTATGGGCTGAAACCTCTCGTAAGTGAAGTGTTAACCCGCGCCCGTTTCAGCGCTTGGGGCGCAGGTCCGACGGTCTGATGGCGCCAAGGCTGAGGCTGACCAAGCCATAAGCGGGAACAGCCAGCGCTGCGGCAAGAAAGAGGAGGATCCAGCTCTGACCCCACAGGACGGTTTCGAGCGCGCCCCGGTTTTCCAGCATCGTATGAAGAGCGAAGCCAAGAAGCCCACTGGCCACCAGCATCGCCAGAAGCCGCCTGAGAAGGTGGATGTAATGAAAGATCCCCCGCCGTCGCAGCGTAGCGGACAGGAAGGACACCTCCACCCACGCAGCGATCACAGTGCCGGTGGGCACGCTTAAAAACCCAATATGCGGGAACAACGCGATGGAGACCACGGCGTTAATGGCAATCGCGGTCAAGGCATAGCGCATCGGCGTCTGGGTATCCTCCCGCGCGAAGAACGCTGATGCGAGGACCTTCTGGAGGACATAAGCGGGAAGGCCGAAACCGAAGATAAAGAGCGCCGAGCCCACCATCGAGACATCGGTATCGTTGAAGGCCGAGCCCCCTGCACCGATCAGCTTGGTGACGAAACCGGCCAGATCTTGAAAGAGCGCTTCGGCGATGAAGCTCCCCAGCATCACGATCCCCACGGCGGCGGGCAGGGCGAAGAACATCGCGGTCAAGAAGCCTTGCTCCAAGGTCCTCCGTGCCAGGATCTCATCGCCGGATTTCACGGCTCGTCCAATGGCGGGCATCAACACAACGCCGAGCGCGATGCCGATGATGGAGAGGGGGAGTTGATAAAGCTGGTCGGCATAGATCAGCCAACTGACGGCCCCGTCCTGACGGCTGGCGATGTTGGTGCCGATGATGGCGTTCACTTGCAGGGCTGAGGCCGCGATGAACCCCGGCGCGCCCAACACCACCATGCGGCGCCCATAGGAGGAGAAGCGCGGAAGGCGCAGGCGCAGGAGAAGCCTAGACCGTGCCGCGGCCCAGACAAGGGCGCCAAGCTGCAACACCCCGGCGACCAGAACCCCCACGGCGGCCGCAAAACCTGTGACCTCGACATCGGCTTGCGCGAAGAGGAGCACCGCGCCGATCAGGCAAAAATTGAGAAGAAGCGGCGCCGCTGCCGCTGCCGCAAACCGGCCAAGAGCATTCAGCATACCGCCATAAACACCGACGATCGACATGCATCCAAGGTAGGGGAACATGATCCGTGCATAGAGGACCGAGAGGTCGAACCGTTCGGGGTCATCGGTGAACCCGCTGGTCAAGATCGCGATGAACATCGGCGTAAAGACCATGATCAATGCGGTGAGCGCCGTCAGGATAACGATCAACCAGGCGAGAATATCCTGGGCGAACTCTTTTGCGTGCTCCACGCCGCCATGGCTTTCATGGTTCTGAAAGAGGGGCACGAAAGCGGCTTGGAACGCGCCTTCGGCAAGCAGTCTGCGGAACATGTTGGGAAGGCGGAAAGCGGCCCAAAAGGCGTCAGCCACCGGCGTGCCCGAGGCGCCGATCACCCCGGCAAGGATCAACTGACGCACAAACCCAAAAATCCGGCTGACCATGGTCAGACCAGAAACCGTTGCCAGTGATTTCAGGAGCGATCCCAAACTCTCTACCCCTCACGCTGCCCCTTGGATTAGGGCTATTGGCGCAAGCGTACAAGATGAGGGTGGTAGAGCTTTTGGATGGTGCGCGATGACCATCGGTCAATCCCTTGGGCACCTTGCGAAGGCTTCAACACGTCCGCAAGAGAGCAATCTAGCGCCTTATAAGTGGTTTTTGAGCCTTGAGACTCTAAGCTTTTCGTTCAGCCTTTCTTAACCATCATTGCCCTGACATTAACGTCATGATAGGGATCACTTTGATACATAACCTCCACTGTTGCTGTGCAACATTATTGTGAGGGAATGGATCATGGGTTTGAAAAAACAGTGGGCCATCGCACCGCTGGCAGCGCTGTTTGCGCTGACCGGTGAAGCGGTCGCCGAACCAAAACTGGTGAGTGCCGCTGCGCCGGAATATCCGCGTGCTGCTGAACGCCGTGAGATTGAAGGCAGTGTGACGGTCTCGTTCGAGGTTCAGGCCGATGGCCGGACATCCAACGTCGCCATCATCGAAGCGACACCAGCGGGTATCTTCGATACCGCAGCGGTCAAAGCCGTTGAGCAATGGCGCTTTGAAAAATCCGACAGCGTGACGTCCATGAAGAAACGTATCGCTTTCCAAGTCGGTAGCTAAAGCCTAGAAACGGTTTATCTCTCTGAAACGGCTCATCTCCTTGAGGTGGGCCGTTTTTTTAGGCCCGCAGCCTTTTTTCTCGCAAGACGATCAGAGGGGCGAGCCCCAAAGAAGGCCTCGGTTCGTCCAGCCGCGAAAATCGTCTGTCCGCACACGGCACCACTCGCCTTCGCAGTTTTCGAGCCTGGCCATCACGCCTTCTTCCAGCCTGGCGCGGGGCAGCGCTTCACGCGAGGGCTGGGCAAAGAGAACGGCCGTTGTGCGCGTGATGGCGTGCTCATTATCCGCCAGCATCGCCCGGTGGATCCAGACCCGGCGACCGTCTTGATCTTCAATCCGCCTCCAGACATTGTCCGGCGTTTCCGCAATCACTTTGACCGGCAAACCTTCGCGGCGGTAAATCACCACCACGGGATCTTCGAGGCCAGGTCCCGCGCGGCCAAAGACCTTGTCTTTTTTGAGCGCCACAAACCGCGGGACGGATTGGCCCGAATAGCCCACACGGGCCTCGGCGTTTGTTGAGGCTGTGTCTTGAGCATCTTGCGCCTTCGCGCTTTCCGTTAGTGCGGATCCCGCTGCGATGGCTGCAAGCACAAGGATCGAGGTGCCAAAACGGCGCGGTACAAAACGCATAAGCTCACCCAGCAAGTGAAGAGGATGCGGGTGTACTGACGGGTTGTTGGTAAACGATTGGTTAAACTCAAGACCAGAGGGTCTTGTAGCCGAAGTGGATTGCCGGTTTTGACGTTCGTAAAAGGCTTTAAGGCAACGTTCGCGCTTCGCTTTCGAGCATGATGGGAATGCCGCCGCGGATAGGAAATGCAAGGCCTGCCTGTTGCGAGATCAACTCTTGGGTGTCCTGATCGTACATCAGTGGCGCCCGTGTCCGTGGGCAGACAAGAAGATCCAGAACCTTCGGATCGACTTTCCGCACGGGTTCGCTTTGCTCATTGGAGCCGTTCTGATCCGTCATCGTCCAAATCCTGCCGTTTTTGCGCGATCGCCATTTCCATCAGGGTCATGAGTGTTCGGCCGCGCTCTTCAATCGAGTTGGCTTCGATGAGTGCTTGTTTCTCATCCGCCGTGAACGGACAACTCATGGAGACCGAGTTGATAATCGTCTCCGCCGATGCGCCTTCAATCGAATCCCAATCCGCTTGAAGACCCGCATCATCGAGGTACCGCATCAGAAGATCGATCACTTGCTCCCGGAGCAAATGGCTTTCCTCTTCTGCGTCCGCATAAAGATCATAGGTGAACGGCGCCCAGTCCACCTGGGCCATACGAAACCCGCCGTCGCTAAGCCCTTCGCTCAAAATCCGGAAACGCGAAACGCCGGTGAGGGTCAAAAGATAGCGGCCATCACCGGTTTCCATAAACGATGTGATCCGGCCGGCGCAGCCGATGTCATAAAGCTCCGGATTGACATCGTCCTCGTGGCGCGGGCGTGTCATGCCGATCAAACGGTGGTTCTTGAGGGCATGATCGGTCATCGCCAGATAGCGCGGCTCAAAAACGTTCAACGGCAATTGTCCGCGGGGCAGAAGCAAGGCGCTGCGCAATGGAAAGATCGCAAGCTCGCCGGGCAAGGATTGCTCGTGCTCGATCTTAGCCATGGGCGCGTTTCCCTTCTTTTATGACGCGGAAGCAGAGCGCTCCCTTCGCTTACCAGATTTAGCTGAAGAGCAGGGAAGACAACCGCCGGCGTGCTTTCTTCACGGCAGGGTCTGCCGCACCCAAGGCTTCGAACACCGTCAGAAGCTTTTCGCGCGCGGCCCCCTCCTTCCATTCTCGGTCCTTGGCAATCATGCCCAGGAGGGTCTCCATACCAGGCTCCGCCTGGCCTTCGGCAATTTGAGCTTCAGCCAAAGCGAAAGCTTTTTCGGGGTCCGCTGGATCCTGCTGGTGGGCCGCCAGAAGCTCTCCCAGGGCACCGCTCGGCGCGCTTTGCTCCATCAGGTTAAGCTGCGCGACAATTTGCGCGAGGGCAGGGTGGTCCTTCTTGGTTTCAGCCACATGGTCGAGGGTCGCCTTGGCGGCTTCACTGTCACCCGCCGCAAGCTGGGTCCGCGCGATGCCGGCGATAGCTTCGATTTGCTCATCGCTGCCGTCCTCTACGGTGCTCGCCACCTGACCAAAGGCTTGCATGGCCCTATTCAGGTCATTGTCCGCAAGGGCCGCGTTGCCAGCGTCCAGCATATCCTTGGCCGATGGTTCAGCCCCGCTACCGCCTTGCAAACCCGCTTGCTCCGCCCCTGCGATCAAGCGGTCGAGGAAGGTGGCAATCTCGCTCTCAGGCACCGCGCCCATGAACCCGTCCACGGGTTGCCCGCCCACAAACCCCATCACTGTGGGGAGGGACTGAATGCGGAGCTGCTGGGCCAGCATCTGGTTCTTGTCGGTGTCGACTTTGACCATGCGCACCTTGCCGCCGCGCTCTTTCACAGCCTTTTCGAGCATCGGTCCCAAGGTTTTGCAGGGGCCGCACCAGGTGGCCCAGAAGTCCACCACCACAGGCACTTCCGTTGAGGCCTGGAGCACATCGGTCTGAAAGGTTTCGATGGTGGCGTCCTTGATGAGGTCAGCGCCGCCCGAGGCTGGCGTACTGCCTTGCGGTGTACCGCCGAGATCGAGGGTAGAGGACATGGCTTTCGCTCCTCAGCTTTGTGCGTTTTGCTTTCTTAAAGGATCAAATGGCCGCTTCCTTAGCCGGCGGCAAGATCAAGCTTGAGAACGCGGCGCGCATGGACCGCGGCGAAGCGTTCCAGATCCGCTGATGACACCGCTGTAGACGCCGTGTTGCGCAGAGGATGGGCCCAAATGCATGGCTCTCTCAGAAGTTCTGCGTCCAAGACCATACAAGCGATCTGGCCTTGGCGATCATTCACCAGAGCAAAAGGTGTCAGGTGCCCAGGCGAGACATTCAAAACCTCCTCCATCACTTGCCCTTTGGCAAAGCTAAGACGGCCGCGAATGCCCACAGCATCACCGACCTTTTTCAGGTCTACCCGTGTGGACCCCCGCGCGGTGATGAGGATCAATTGCTGATCCTTGTCCGCAACGAGCAGACTCTTGGAGCGCCCACCGGGTAAGGTTTCAGCCAGATGGCGGCTCTCCTCCACCCTATAAGTGGCGTCATGCTCCAAGGTCTCAGAAGCGATCCCCAGTTCTTCAAACCGAGCAAAAAGCAAACGTTCTTGATCCATGGCCCACGCCCATCGGAAATCTTTTCCCAAAGCGCAAGAGAGACCCTTGCGCCGCGCGGGTCGGTCTGCTTCATAAGCTTTTCGTCAGTGAGCGGGCGTAGC
>JBCCTG010000071.1:0-7748 GCA_039198735.1 Pseudomonadota bacterium
CGGAACTCATCGGGGTCACCGGGTTCCTGGGCAAGATCATTGGTCGGTTGAATGAACCCGCCTTGCACCACGGCGCGGGAGTTCCAAGTGTTCCGCCGCCACTCTCCTCTGATCATGGTGCCGAGGTTCGACATGTAGCGCGGCGATAAGGTAAGGTCGTGGTGATCTGAAATGGCGATGTAATAGGGGGTCTCGATATCCGCACCCGTGCGGGTCGAGCGTCCCGCTTGCGGAGCCAAAAAACCGCTTTTGCGTTTCACCGTGGGGTCGGGAACCTCGATCCAAGGAATATAAACCGTTGGAATGCCAAGCACTTCGACGAAGGCATGGCGAAAGCGCAAGACTTGCTTCTCTTCGATCTGGTTCACTTTGCGGGCTTTGAGCTGCCATATAGGGCGACCCCGCCGGAACCCCTCGTCGCAGACAGGACAGAGGGAGTAGGTGGCGCGGCGCAGCTCGTTGCGGCCTGATTCGCGCCTCAACATCGTGGCCGCAGCGAGAGAGCCTTGGGGCAGAAACTCGGTCGCCAGCGCCTCAACGATCCCATTTTTCAAATCGCTGGAGAGGACAGCGCGATCGGCAAAATAGATCTGACCACTTTCCTCGCGAATGGCGACATTGCCTTCTGCGATCAGCGTGTTCTTCTCGACATCGTAGATGACTTTATCGGCGCGGAGGAACTGACCGTCCTGGGTGGCACGGACGTCACCGACGGCAATCAGGGGGCCTTCGCCGTCCTCACGGTAGATGCGTTCGGCGGTGAGAACCGCATCATCCTCGGAAGGGGTCTCATCCGCAGGCTGTGTCGTCACCGAAAGTGCGGCGCCAAGCGCTAAGAACAAAGCGGCAAACATGAAACGACCAGAAGACTAAAAGTGCCGGATTAGACGATTTTCGTTAACCGTCCTTGAGCATGTTCGAGCCTTGCCGCCTATCCATCTTCTCTAAAAAGAAGGACAGTGACACCGATAAGCAAAGCCAGGGCAGGGGGTGTCCAGGCCGCGACCATGACAGGAACCAGTCCAGCCTCAGCCACGGCGGAGGAGAACTGAATCGCGATGAAGGTGATGAAACCTGCCACGATCCCATGAATGATGAGCCGGGCTGCACCCCCTGAACGGGCATGGATGGGCAGGGCAAAGACGCATGCGATGATTGCCATCGCCGCAAGTTTGAGCGGCATGGCGTAAAGCTCATGCAGCCGAAGCTCAAAAGGCTCCAGCGGGATGCCTGCGCCTCCAATGCGCTTCATCAGCGGCGGCAAGTTCCAGAGATTGAGGCTTTCCGGACGGGTCCCTGAAAGTGCAAGATCGGCAAGCTCGAACGTCGTGGGGATGACCACATCGTCAACATTCGTCGGGGCATCACCGCCCGGTGCACTTCGGCTCGGATCCACCAGCGTCAGTGCGTTGTCTTGGAACGTTGCACGTTCGGCATCGAAGCGCTCGATGAATTCTCCTTCAGGTCCTTTTCGCCAGATGAAGACACCGCGCAACTCTTCCGCCTCAAGATCAACGATGTCGGCGTGGATGAGATAGATGCTATTGGGCTGCTTCTGGCGAAGCCACACGCCATTGCGAAAGGCTTTGTCCGTAACGGAGCCCGTGCCCCTGATATCGGTTAAAAGATTGTCAGCGCGCAAAGACATCCGTGTGGTGAGGGGGTCCACGGCGACGGCGAGAAACGTCCCAAGCACAAGAGCCAGAGCCAGAGGCGCACCGACAATGCGCCACACCGAGAACCCCGCGGCGCGCAAGACGGCCACTTCGAGCGAGCGAGCCATCTGCGCAAAAGCCATCAGTGTGCCGAAGAGCATGATGAAAGGCGAGAGGATCATCAGAAGCTGCGGCGCGCGCAGCAAGGTGAGTTGCGCCGCGGAGGCGACACCGGCGTCAGGCTGGTTGCTGACCTGGCGAAGCGCTTCCAGGAAATCGATCGAATTGATCAGCGCGAAGGAGGCAGCGCCCAATATGAGGATGCTCCGAAACGTCCGCCGCATCAGGTAAAGTTCGGCCAGCTTTAGGCTTCTCATGGGCTCGCCTCAGCGGATTCCAGCGCCTTATTGTGACGTTTGAGCCAGAGCTGGCTGTTAAAGCGGAAGCGGTTGGGGTTCATGAGGACAATGGCGGAGATGACGATCGCAGCGATGGGAATACCGTACTGAAAGACGTTCGCAGTCGGAATATCCGCTGCGAGACTTTGCGAAAGATAGCCAAGGATCCGCGTGGTGCCTGCGAGCAAGCTGGCGTAGAGGATGCGTTTTCCATATCCGCGGCGCGAGGAGATGGCCGTCAGCATGAAGGCTGCTGCAATCATCGCAAAGGCGATGCAATGCAGCGGCGTGGCCAGCCGGGAATGACCTTCAGCAATCAATCGGTCGCGCAACTCGCGGTCATAATCCTGGGTCAGGTCAGGGTTGAGAAGCTCCCCCAGATAACGCTCTGTGCCCTCATAAACCCGGCGATTGTCACCGCTATTATCAAGCTCAGCGAGATCGACGGCGGTTTCATTGAAGCGGACGATCTCGATCTTACCCGTTTCCGCATCCTGCCATTGGGCGGTGCCGCGCAAGAGAAAGAGCCGCGGGCCCACCTCGGTCACCGCGAACAGGCCGTTTTCTGCCGTGTAGGTGGTTTCCCGCACCGGATCCCGCGCATCGTAGATATGCAGGCCCACATACTGGTCGCCGGGGCGGACCTCTTCGGCATAAATCGTCAGCCCAGCCACCACCTCACTGAAGACCTGATCGCGCACCAGCGAACTCGCGATGTTGGTGCGCACATCATAGATGGTGTCTTTCAAGAGGCGATAGCTGCGCGGCTGAAGATCGAGATTGATCAACAACACCCCCACCGAGGCCAGCAGCGACAAAATCAGAAGCGGTTTGGCCAAGCGAAAGCGGCTGGCGCCCGCCGCGCGCATCACCGGAATCTCACTGTCCACCATCAGAACGTTGAGCACATAGAGGCATGCGGCAAGAAGCGCGATGGGCGCGACAAGTCCCACGAGCCCTGGGATCAGCAAGATGGTGATCTTCAGGAAGGCCATCATCGTCCCGCCGTCATCGACAATAATGTCCATCCTTTGAAGCACTTGGGTGAGCCAAGCCACGGCTGTGGTGCAGATCAGGATCAGCAAAAAGGGAAGGGCGGCTTGCTGGAAGATATAACGATCGAGACGGCTCAAAAGATCCTCTTCGCAGATTACCAGCCGGGGTGTTTTCAAGCGGGATTTCGCCGCCTAGCACAGAAACCTCAACAGAGACGACCCTCATCACGACAGGAGAACAAAATGGTTGATGTGACCTTTGCAAGCGCGATCCCGAAAACCGGGACCATCGTGGTGCCTGTTGCCAAGGAAGCCGATATTCCCGTGGTCCCAGGGCTTGAAGCCATGGCGGACGACCTTGCGCGTGCCGCCAAAGCCTCGGATTTCACAGGGAAGCCAGGGCAAACGGTGACGCTGGCAGGCCATGCCAGCCTTCCCGACGGGACGGTGACGCTCCTCGGTGTCGGTGAGATCGACCCGCAGAACAGCCTGAAGATGCAAAAGCTCGGCGGCAAGGCTGCGGCCCTCACCCTGCCCAAAGCCAAAGAGCTGACGATCGTTGCACCTGATGGCGGTGCGGCGCAGGTGGCTTATGGCGCTGCGCTGCGCTCCTACCGTTTCACCAAATACCGTAAAAAAGCAGACCCCGATCAGCTTCCCAAGCTCGAAAAAGTGACGGTGTTTACGAGCGAGACAGGCGCCCAAGAGGCCTACGCACCGTGGGCGGAGGTCCTGGAAGGCGTTTATCTGGCCCGTGATCTCGTGACCGAGCCGCCAAACGTTCTCTACCCTGAAAGCTATGCTGAGCGTTGCCGCGAGCTTGAGAGTGTCGGCGTCGAGGTCGAGATCCTGGGCGAGGAGGCGATGCGCAAGCTGGGCATGGGAAGCCTTCTGGGTGTCGGCCAGGGTTCGGTGCGCGAAAGCCAGCTTGTCGTGATGCGTTGGAACGGCGGCAAGGACGGCGATCGTCCGCTGGGGCTCATCGGCAAGGGCGTGACCTTTGACACCGGCGGCATCAGCTTGAAGCCTGGCGCCAATATGGACGAGATGAAAATGGATATGGGCGGCTCCGCTGCTGTCGTCGGAGCAATGCGCGCGATTGCTGGCCGCAAGGCGGCATGCAACGTGGTCGGACTGATCGGCTTGGTTGAGAACATGCCCGACGGCAACGCGCAGCGTCCGGGGGATATCGTCACCTCAATGTCTGGCCAGACGATTGAGATCCTCAACACCGATGCGGAAGGCCGCCTCGTCCTTGCCGATGTCCTCACCTACGCCCAAGAGCGTTACAAACCCAAAGCGATGGTGGATCTAGCGACCCTCACCGGCGCGATCATCATTGCGCTTTCATACGACTATGGCGGGATGTTCACGGAAAATGACGCCCTCGCATCGGCTCTCATGGAGGCTGGCGAGGCGTCAGGGGACGTGCTTTGGCGCATGCCTTTGGGGGATGTCCACCGGGATATGATCAAGTCGGACGTTGCCGATATGAAAAACATCGGTCCGCGGGACGGCGGCAGCTCATCGGCCGCGGCGTTCCTGTCGCGTTATGTGGACAAGGATGTTCCGTGGGCGCATCTTGATATCGCGGGCACCGCCTGGGTCAAGAAAGGCAGTGACACATCGCCCAAAGGCGGCACAGGTTACGGCGTGCGCCTGCTCGACCAGTGGGTTCGTCAGCACGAGGGGTAATGTCTCACCTCTCCCTTGGGAGAGATTGTCAGCAGCAAGATCAAAGATTTGTGGAATTGAATCCAAAGTGTTGTTGCAGACTGAAGAGCTCTTCAATCACTGATGAAAGTGCTCGTAAATCCGTTGTGCCAGTGCTTCGGATATTCCGTCCACGGCTTGTAGGTCAGTAGGTTTGGCGCGGGCCACGCCTTTGGCTGACCCGAAGTGGTGAAGGAGAGCTTTCTTCCGTGCTGCACCCACACCGTCGATGGCGTCGAGGGGGTTGTCTGTCATCTGCTTTTGCCGCTTGGCCCGTTGGGCACCGATGGCAAACCGGTGGGCCTCATCGCGCAAGCGTTGGAGATAATAAAGGACCGGTGAGCGCGGCGGCAGCATGAAGGGCGGCCTGCCAGGGGCGAAGAATTGCTCGGCCACGGCGGAGGCTGAACGGTCGGCGGTCTTCCCGCCGCGGGCATCCTCGCGCCGGGCTTTGGCGATCGTCAGCAGCATGACGTCGCCGCCTTCGATATCGGGGCCAACACGAATGCCTGCATCTTCCATGGCCTCTTTGGCGGCGGAAAGCTGCCCCAAGCCGCCATCGATCACCACCAGGGAAGGCCAATCTTCCTGCCCCGGAGCACTTTCCTTGATAAGACGGCTGAACCGTCGGCGGAGGACTTCGCGCATCGCGCCGAAATCGTCACCGGGTGCCACCTCGTCATCCTTGATGTTGAACTTGCGGTATTTGTTGCGGGCAAAACCTTCCGCATCCGCCACAATCATGCCACCAACCATGCCCGTGCCGCCGATATGGGAGTTGTCGTAGCATTCGACCCGCAGAGGCGTGCCGGTCAGCTCCAGTGCCTCGCACAGGGCATCCATCAGCCTTTTCTGGCTCGCCGTTTCGGCCAAACGGCGCCCGAGGGCCTCCTTCGCGTTCATGCCCGCGTTTTTGATGAGGTTGCGCTTCTCACCACGCTGGGGGGTCAAGACCTCGATCTTGCGGCCAGCTTTGATCGTCAGGGCTTTGGCCAGAAGCTCTTGGTCCTCCAAGCTTTCGGAGACCATGATCAGTTTGGGCGGCATCCGGCCATCGTAGAACTGCGCAAGGAAGGCCGCGAGGATGTCGGCATCGGCAATCTCTTTATCGGCTTTGGGGAAATAAGCGCGGCTTCCAAGGTTCTGCCCTGCACGGAAGAAAAAGGCCTGAACGCAAGACTGTCCGCCGCCGGTGTGGATGGCGAAGACATCGGCTTCATCAATCGAACCAGGGTTGATGCCTTGGCTTTCCTGCAGATGCGCAAGTGCCCGGATCCGGTCGCGGAGACTCGCTGCCCGTTCGAAGTCGAGGTCTTCGGCGGCTTTGTCCATATCTTGGGAGAGCTTTTCCGCCACCTCGCGGTTTTGTCCGCGCAGGAACTGTGTGGCTTCTTCCACCAGGCCCGCATAGGCGATCTCGTCAACCACGCCCGTGCACGGAGCAGCGCAGCGCTTGATCTGATAAAGAAGACAGGGCCGCACACGGTTTTCAAAAACGCTGTCCTTGCAAGAGCGTAAGAGAAACGCCTTCTGCATAGTGTTGAGCCCGCGGTTGACGGCGTTGGCGCTGGCGAAGGGGCCGAAATACTCGCCGCGCCGCTTCTGCGCGCCGCGATGTTTGAGGATTTGCGGGAAGGCATGATCTTTGGCCACCAGGATCGAGGCGAAGCTCTTGTCGTCGCGTAAGAGAACATTGTACCGTGGACGGAGTTGTTTGATGAGGTTCGCTTCGAGAAGCAGCGCCTCGGTCTCCGTGTCGGTGACCACGAACTCCATCGATGCCGTCTCGGCAATCATCCGTGCAATGCGGTTTGAATGACCGTTGAGGGTCGCGTAATTCGAAACCCGTGATTTCAGGCTCCGTGCCTTGCCGACGTAAAGCACGTCGCCGTCCTTGTTCAGCATGCGGTAAACACCCGGCCGCAGGGGCAACCGGCGCACTTCGTCGGCGATCAATGCATGGCCATGAAGGCGAGGGGAAGCGGTCGGTTCGGTCATCGGTGCCAAGTCTCAGGACCGAGAGATATAAGCCTGTTGGCTGGAAAAAAGAACCTGCCTTTGATGCGCTCTCACCAGTCCCAAATACCGATGAAGCGCTGCTGTAAGATATGAAGTTTTGCGGGACCAATGCCTTGAAGCATTGGTCCCGCAAGGTTGATTTTAAAAACTTTTAGCTGCGGCGACCACGGCGCAGGAGGGCGAGGCCGCTTGCAAAGAGAACGGCGCCTGCTGGCAAAGGAATGGGATCCATGTCGCGTACGGCGTCGGCTGTCACTTCCAGATTGAAACCCGTGGCACCGCCATGGTCTTCAAGCAGCACGGCAAGGTAATGAGTGCCCATGCCAATATCGCCAAGGCTGAAGCTGTATTCACCCACAGGTGCACCGCCAGGGGCCAACTCACCGCCAATGAAACTGCCGTTGAGCCAGACGAAAACGCCGTTATCGACACCGATGGAGGCAACCGCATTGGTGAAATCTTCGGCTGCGTCGAATGCGTAAACCATCGCGATTTCGGTGCCCACGGTCCAGTTTGTGGGAGCAGCGACTTCCGTGGCGCTCCAACCGCTTCCGGTGGCAAAGTTGGGCGGCACATCAAGCCAATCGCCGAGGATGGAGGTCGCTGCCGAAAGATCGGGCGCGTCGCTTGGACCAAAGCTTAGGAGAGGATCACCGATCGTCGGGAAGGCGTTGTTGGGATCGGTGCCATTCAAGGCCGTGCCAATGCTTTGGTTAACGAAAGCCGTATCGCCTTGCGGGATCAGCGTGGCAGCGTTCGCAAAGCCGATAAGAGCAGCAGCGCTTGCCGCAACCGCTTTCCCCAGTGTCGAGATTGTCATGGTTCCCCTCCAATAATCTTTAAACTTATTAAGATTAACACACCCGCTGGTGATTGCCCAGATTTCTGTTCACGCCATGATTTTGGCAAGTCTGCCTCATGCAGCGAAGCGATAGGCCAGCAAGTTTGCCTCAAGCAGCGAAGCGATA
>JBCCTG010000072.1:0-7722 GCA_039198735.1 Pseudomonadota bacterium
ATGCGCTCTCACCGACCTCGCTCATCACCACCGAATGCGGTGAATATCGGCTCCACCAGGAGATTCTCTCATGGGAGGAGCGATTACCGTGCACGGTTGAAATTCGCGATGACGACCGCTTTTTGTCATCCAAGGATGATTTTGCCCAATGGGCCGAGGGTCGTAAACAGCTCCGTATGGAGTATTTTTATCGGGAGATGCGCAAAAAAACTGGCCTTTTGATGGAGGGTGATGAACCCGTCGGCGGGCAATGGAATTTCGATCAGGACAACCGCAAAAAATTGCCCAAAGGGTATGAGGCGCCGGAGCCGACCCTGCCCGTGCAGCGTGCCGCAGTGCAAGAGGTTCTCGAACTGGTCAATGATCGGTTTGCCGATCATTTTGGGACCCTCGACAATTTTCGCTATGCCGTGACCCGTGACGGCGCCTTACAGGTGCTTGATGCGTTCATTGAGGAGCGCTTGCCTGCCTTTGGTGACTACCAAGATGCGATGGCCACCGGCGAGGATTTTCTGAACCACTCCTTAATCTCCGCTTACCTGAATGTGGGGCTCCTCACACCGATGGAAATTTGCCAAGCGGCGGAAGAGGCGTATCGGGACGACCGGGTCCCTCTCAATGCAGTCGAAGGCTTCATCCGCCAGGTCATTGGCTGGCGGGAGTATGTGCGGGGCCTTTACTGGTACAAAATGCCGGATTATCGCAAGACGAATGCATTGAAGGCTGATCGTCCGCTCCCTGAGTTTTATTGGACGGGGGAAACGAAGATGCATTGCGTGGCTGAGGCGGTGCGCAATACGCGGGATCATGCTTATGCGCATCATATTCAGCGGTTGATGGTGCTCGGCAATCTGGCGCTGCTTCTCGGTGTGGCGCCGGAAGAGATCAATGAATGGTTCTTGATCGTTTACGCCGATGCCTATGAATGGGTGGAGCTGCCCAACGTCCACGGTATGGCGATTTGGGCCGACGGCGGTGTCGTCGGCTCTAAACCCTATGCTGCTTCAGGTGCTTATATCAACCGCATGTCCAACTATTGTTCGTCGTGTGCGTACAATGTGCGCGGCAAGTCCGGTGAAGAGGCGTGCCCATTCAACTATCTTTATTGGGATTTCGTGATGCGCAACGAGAAGAAGCTCCGCGGAAACCCACGTATGGGGATGATCTACAAAAACCTCGACCGCAAAACGGATGAGGAGAAAAAAGACATCCGTTCGTCAGCCGATGATTTTCTTAAGAGCGCATCTGGCGGCCGATAAAAATCAGACCGCAGGAGCCAGCGATCGCTGCCACGAGATAACCGAGGATACCGGCAAACTTCACGCCGACTAGCCCGAAGACGAGGCTAGCCAGGAAGGCTCCGGCCACGCCGAGGAGGACGTTTTTCAAGATCCCCATCTCGGATTTCATGATGTTCTCAGCGATCCAACCGGCAATGCCGCCCACGATGATCGCTGTTAAAAGACCGACGCCCATACTTTTCCCTCCAATTTGCAATGACCATTTATTTGGTCATCGATAGAGTGTTGCGCAAGGGCTCGCTTGGGACCTCAATAAAAAAGCGCCGCTCACGGAGCGACGCTTTTCTCTTTGTAAGGAAGAGGCTCGTTTACGCTTCGTCCTTATCCTTCTCTTTGCCTGTCTCCTGGTCGACGATTTTCATCGACAGTTTGACCTTGCCGCGGTCATCAAAGCCCAAGAGTTTGACCCAAACTTCGTCGCCTTCTTTAACGACATCGGTGGTTTTCTCTGGGCGACCTGGCGCGAGCTGGCTGATGTGAACAAGACCGTCGCGGGCACCGAAGAAATTGACGAAGGCGCCGAAGTCCATGGTTTTAACGACTTTGCCTTTGTAGATTTCGCCAACTTCCGGTTCATCCGTGATCGACTTGATCCATTTGACCGCAGCGTCGATTTGCGAGGCATCCGAGGAGGCAATCTTGATGACGCCTTCATCATCGATGTTGACCTTGGCGCCGGTGGTGTCGACGATCTCGCGGATCACCTTGCCGCCCGAACCAATCACATCACGGATCTTTTCTTTCGGGATGGTCATGGTTTCAATCCGCGGCGCAAATTCACCGAGGTCATCGCGGCTCTCGCCGAGGGCTTTGCTCATCTCACCGAGAATGTGCAAACGGCCGTCTTTCGCTTGGCCAAGGGCCGTCTTCATGATGTCTTCGGTGATGCCCGCGACCTTGATGTCCATCTGGAGCGAGGTGACACCTTCCGTGGTCCCCGCAACTTTAAAGTCCATATCGCCTAGGTGATCTTCATCGCCTAAGATGTCCGAGAGGACAGCATGCTGATCACCCTCAAGGATCAGACCCATGGCGATGCCCGCCACGGCGCGCTTGATCGGTATACCTGCATCCATCATGGCAAGGGATGAGCCGCAGACCGTGGCCATGGAGGATGAGCCGTTGGACTCGGTGATCTCCGAAACAAGACGGATCACGTAAGGAAACTCTTCCGCTTTCGGAAGGACAGCGCGGACAGCGCGCCAGGCAAGTTTGCCGTGACCAATTTCACGCCGCCCTGGCGAACCCATGCGACCTGTCTCACCCACCGAATAGGGAGGGAAATTGTAGTGGAGGAGAAAGTTTTCCTTATACGTACCTTCGAGCGCGTCGATGAACTGCTCATCATCGGCGGTGCCGAGGGTGGCCACGACAATCGCTTGGGTCTCACCGCGGGTGAAGAGTGATGAGCCGTGGGTGCGGGGCAGGACACCGACTTCGGACACGATCGGACGAATGTCCGTGGTCGTCCGGCCATCGATCCGGCCACCGGTTTCGATGATCTGGCCACGCACGATTTTAGACTCGAGGTCCTTAAGAAGACCGCCAAGGACAACGCTGTCCACAGGATCCTCAACACCTTCACCGTAAAGGGCGTCTTTGGCGGCGGATTTCACCTCGCCCACTTTGGTGGTGCGCTCTTGCTTATCCGTCAGCTTGTAAGCGTCGCGCAAGCCCGCTTCGGCCAACTGCCGCACGCGCGGCATGACGTCGGAATGATCCGGCGGTGTGAAGTCCCACGGCTCTTTCGCGCAATCTTCAGCGAAATCGATGATCAGACCAATGACCTCTTGACTCGCCTTCTGCCCGGCCATGACAGCACTTAGCATGACGTCCTCGGACAATTCTTGCGCTTCTGACTCCACCATCATCACGGCGTCTTGAGTACCGGCCATGATAAGGTCGAGCTGTGAGCCTTCCATCTCGGCCATGGTCGGGTTGATAAGGAAATTGCCATCCTTATACGCCACACGTGCCGCGCCTATGGGTCCCATGAAAGGAATGCCGGAAATGGTCAGTGCCGCCGAGGCGCCGATCATGGCAACGACATCAGGGTCGTTCTCGAGGTCGTGGCTCATCACGGTGCAGACGACTTGCACTTCGTTTTTAAAGCCGGACACGAACAAAGGACGGATAGGGCGGTCGATGAGACGGCTGGTCAGTGTCTCTTTCTCGCTCGGTCGGCCTTCACGTTTGAAGAAGCCGCCGGGGATACGGCCCGCAGCATAGGTTTTTTCTTGGTAGTTGACGGTGAGGGGGAAGAAGTCCTGACCGGGCTTGGCTTCCCGTTGGCCCACGACTGTGGCGAGGACCGTGGTCTCGCCATAGGTGACGAGGACAGCGCCGTCCGCCTGGCGCGCGATGCGCCCACTTTCGAGGGTCAGCTCTTTGCCGGCCCAGGTCATGGTTTTCTTGGTGATGGTGAACATAAGACTTTCGTTTTCTCAATAGCCCGCGGCCGGATTGCCGAATGGGCGTCTTTCTTTCGTCTCGCTTCTGGTGTCGCGAACTTGGCCGGTTTGAAGGGGTCAGCCCCCAAGCGCAACCGGCAAGCAGGACGGGGGTGATCGATCAGCAAAAGGCCGCGCCACCGGTAACGGTGCGCGGCCCAAAAAGAGAGGTCGTTGCTCGCCTTAGCGGCGTAAGCCGAGGCGGCCGATAAGGTTTTGATAGCGCTCGTCACTCTTCACTTTGACATAGTCGAGGAGATTTCTGCGCTGGGAAACCATTTTGAGGAGACCACGGCGGGAGTGGTTGTCCTTTTTATGCTCTTTAAAGTGCTCGGTGAGGTTGTTGATCCGCTCGGTCAGGATCGCGACCTGCACTTCGGGGCTACCGGTATCACCGTCTTTGGTGGCGTATTCTTTGATCAGTGCGTCTTTGCGCTCTGTCGAAATCGACATGCATCTGTCTCCCGCGCGCCATGGAGGATCATCGTTTTGCCGGGGCGCCGTCCAGCAAAAAATGGCCACTAAAGAAGGATGGCGCTGAAAGCAAGGTCTTGGCTATTTTAGCGACTAAAAACGATAGGTCGCTTCAAGACCGATGAGCCTACCCTTTTTGAGAGGAGAGATGGTGCCGAAAGCAGGGTTGGTGCCGAAGACCTCGTTGGTTCCATTCGAGCGCGGGCCCGTGGTAGCGATCGAGCCATCAAGCCGGGTGGTGCCGCCGAAGGGGATCTGGCTGTCGCCGCCCGCCTGCACTTGATCGAGCATGTTCGCACCGTAGACTGAAAGTTGAAGCCCATCCCAAGGGGTGATCCACGTGACATCGAAATCAAGGGCATCGATGTCCTGAATGAAGCCGAAATTGCTGTCCGTGTACGCAAGGCGGTCGCGGTGCTGGAAGGAAAGCCTGCTGACCACCGTGCCTTGCGCGCCAAAATGCGCTTCGTGGATCAGGCTGGCGCCATAAGTGTTCTCCGGAACCCGCGGTATAGCAAGTTGCGTATCCTGATCATCCACCACACCATCAGTGGAAATATCAAACCTGACACTGTCATACTCAGCGTCCAAATGGCCGTAATTGAACGTGACAAGAAGATCCTGGAAGAGGCGATACTGCGCTTCGAATTCCACACCCGTAATGGTGGCATCGGCGGTGTTGACAATGACTTGCGCGATGCCTGCCTCAGGGTCAGAGACATTCACCTCACGCTGCATATCGTCCACATCCATCACGAAAAAAGCGCCATTGAACTGGCCGCGACCGTCCGGAGTCTGAAGTTTCATACCGATCTCGTAGCTGTTGGTGATTTCTTCATCCGTGGCGATATCACCGCCTTGCGCCGCGATCAGATTGAGGGGCGCTGACGGACCGGTGGTGCGAAAATTATAGCCACCTGAGCGGAAACCGCGGGTGAAGGTGGCATAGAGGTTCACGGTCTTATCTGGTGTCCACTGAAGACCAAATTTCGGCGAGATGTTCTGCCACTCATCACGATCGCGAAAGCCATCGGTGGCAATATCATCAGCGGCGCAGGTGTTCTCAAGCACATCGCAAGGCTCAGGCCGGCCTTGAACGTAAGCGATGGTCGCCGCTTTCTCTTCCCGCGACCAACGTGCACCGGCGATGAGTGTGAGTTCCGTTGTCAGATCATAATCAACCTGCCCAAAAATGCTTGTCACTGTATGGTCTTGGCGCCCGCCGCCGGTGGATTGCGCCACCGACACCCGGTCGGTGAGAAGAAATGTCCGGTTCTCGTTCACCGCACTGTCTTGATCAAAATAGAACGTGCCGAGAACGATATCCGCACGCCCCCAGCGGGTTGCGTAGCGCAGTTCACTGGAAAATTGCTCTTGCTCCGTCTGCGTATCGGAATTGAACGAGAAGATTGGTGTTCCGTCCACATCGTTCAGCGTATCCTGCTGATAATCGCGATAGCCATAGATGTTGGTGAAAGTGCCGATGCGGGTTTGCCAGTCGGTACGTAAAGATGCGGTGATTGCCTGCGCTTCGATGAAGCCTGGTTCGTCAAGGCTCAGATCGAAGTTGTCCCGTTCGAAAAGGCCCCGGTTTTGGCTGGGGTTTCCGTCACCTTCCGTATCAAAATAATCTGCCTTCAGAAGGACTGTGAACGTCTCACTAGCTTTCCATTCCAAACCGCCGCGCAGAATGGATGTGGTGGCCTCGCCGAAATCGTTACCATTGAATTGGTTCTCGAAATAGCCTTCGTCGCGGTTGAGGTAAGCACCGAATTTGCCATGGAGTTTGCCTTTGATGATGGGCCCCGACACCGTGCCCATAGCAAAACTGTTAATCCCGCCGCGATCATTGCCCACCGGTGTTTCCACCGCGACCCGTGCTTTCGCCTCGAACGTATCGGTTGGATTTTGGGTGTTGATCAGCACAGCACCGCCCGTGGTGTTCCGTCCAAAGAGCGTTCCTTGTGGTCCACGGAGAATTTCGACGCTCTCAAGGTCGAACATATCAAAAACGATACCGGCATTAATGCCCAGATAGACTCCGTCGATGAACACACCCACGGCCGGGTCAACGGAGCCAATCGATGAATTGATCCCAAGACCCCGGATCGTGAAATTCGCATGGCCACGGAATGTTCCAATATCATCGAGGGAGACATTGGGCACAGAGAAGGTGAGATCCTCAAGATCGCGAACATTCAACGCATCAAGGGCAACCTCGTCAAACGCTGTCACAGCCAGTGGAACGGTTTGCAGGTCTTCTGGGTTCTGACGCTTCGTTGCCGCGACCGTGACGATGTCTGTTAACTGATCAATCTGTGAGCTTTCGCGCATATCAGCTGCGCTGGTCGTGGCGGTAAGCCATAATGGGAGAGCAGCAGCGAGCGTGGGTATCATCAGACGTATTCTTTCTTAAACCAGTTCATCATCAGCCAGCTTCCTGGCTTGCTGCGCATCTTAGGGGAAGGGGTCTAAGCCTACCCATGATGGTTTTTGAACCAAAACGGCACAGGGTTTGATCGCAATATTTGCAGATAAGCTTTCAGCACACGTCAATCGTGCATACGGAAGGGTTTGATTAACACTTCAGCAACCTGAGCGCGCATAGGACGGCATTATGGTTGCGCTCATTGGTGTCCTCATCACTCTGGTCATGGTCTTCGGCGGGTACACCCTTGCCGGGGGAAAGATCGAAATCATTCTCCACGCCTTGCCGTTCGAGATGATGATGATCGGCGGCGCGGCCACTGGCGCCTTTGTGGCCAGCAACGACATGGCAGTGATTAAACACACAGGCTCTGATCTCATGGCGATGATCAAAGGGCCAAAGTTCAACAAAACCGACTACCAGGATCTTTTGTGCCTTTTGCATTCCCTGCTTGATCTGGGTGCGAAGGATCCAACGCAACTTGAACGGCATATCGAAGACCCAGACGAGTCGGACCTTTTCAAGACGTATCCAAAAATCCTCAGTGACAAGAATGCCGTTCAGATCATCTGCGACACCATGCGGTCGATGATCATGAATTTCGACAATGCTTTCCAGGTGGAAGAGATGCTCGAAAAGCAATTGATGGGCATGAAAGAGGATAGCCTTCACGGCGCCCATGCGCTGAGCCGCGTCGCCGATGCGCTCCCCGCGCTCGGCATTGTGGCGGCCGTTCTCGGCGTCATCAAAACCATGGCATCGATCGACAAACCGCCGGAAGTCTTGGGACAGATGATTGGTTCTGCACTTGTGGGAACATTTCTCGGCGTTTTTCTTGCCTATGGTATCGTCGGTCCGTTTGCTGAGCGTGTGAAGCAGGTTCGCGAAGAAGAGCAAGCTTTTTATGGACTTATCCGTGAGGTGCTTGTCCACTGGCTGCACGCGCATCCGGCTGTCATGTGCATTGAGGTGGGTCGTCGCAATGCGCCGGGTAAGGTGCGTCCAAGCTTCATCGAAATGGATGAAGCCATCCGTTCTATGAAGAAAGCGGCCTGAATTATGACTGACG
>JBCCTG010000073.1:0-7698 GCA_039198735.1 Pseudomonadota bacterium
CAAAAGTGGATCACCGGTTTCACGTTCGCAAGAGGCCAAAATAAAGACAGAGAGCCTTCTGAAACCGCAAAACTAAATCGCATCAGCTTCAAACGGCTTTCAGGTGGATGATCACTGAACAGAAGGGGGGCTTTGAGTGGACAGCCATCCTTCGCCCCGATAGCGTCAAACTTGAGGGTTACGGAGGGAGCTTGCGGGTGCGCATCGCCATCATTGGAGCAGGATCAGTGGGACGGGCGCTGGGCCATGTATGGTCCAAAGCGGGCCATGAGATCATTTGGGGGCTGCGCAACCCGCAGCAGGATAAGAACCAGGATCTTCCAGGCGAACGCTTGACTGTGGAGGAGGCCCCAAAAGGCGCGGATATCACCGTTCTGGCCATTCCCTTCGATCAAGTGGATGGTGCGGCCAAGGCCATCGGCGCTGATTTCAGCGGCATTCTCGTGGATTGCACCAATCCTATCAACGAAGCGTGGAACGGGCTGGACACACGCGGCGCCGTCTCCGGTGCGGCCTATGTCAAAACGCAATTGCCCCGTGCACGGATGGTGAAAGCCTTCAATCAGATGGGCGCGGGCACCATGGCCGATGCAGCTTTCGGAAGCGGGCAGCCACTGAACCTCGTCTGTTCCAGCGACGAGGCCGCTGCGAGCTGTGTTCGTCAGCTTTCTGACGAATTGGGTTTTGATACAGTGGTTGTGCGCGGTTTGGAGCATGCGCGGCAGCTTGAGGAAATGGCATGGCTTTGGATCAGCCTTGCCGTGAAACAAGAGCATGGGCCTGATTTCGCTTTTGCCATGGTGCGGCGATAATCATGCGTCATGCCCCTTTCGATATCGTCGTGACGCTGCACGATGCCTTAGGGTTTGCCGCTGGCCGGTTTGACGATGCCTTGCGCCTTGCTTGGTTGCCCCTGAGCTTGATCACAGGCTTACCTTTTTTGATGGTGCGGCTTTTCGAAGGGGGGATTGCGCCAAGCTATCTTGCTGGCCTCAACCTTTTTGCCGCTGCGTTTTTCATGGCAAGCTTCATGGTGCCATTAACACGTCTTGCCGTTCAGGGGGAGGCGACGCCCTCCGCCAGCGTGCATCTCTCTTTCGGCCTTCGGCAAATACGCTTCGCTTTGGTCAGTCTCTTGAGCATTGTCGGAGCGGTCGCTGTGGTTGGTGGGCCTGTCACCTTGGGCGTTTTCTTCCTTGAGCGGATGGTCGAAAACCTGCCGCTACGCGAGGTCTTCGTTTTTGACGAAGGCAGCCTGCATGGCGGTCAGGTGAATGTTCTGTTCCCCGACACCACCGGCGCGAAGAACCTTTATATTTTGCTGGTCAATGTCCTGTTCCCGACTGGGTTGGCTTATCTCTTCATGCGTCTTTTTCTCTGGCCTTTCTTCCTTGCAGCCGGAGATCCTGGAACGAAGTCGCCACTCATACGCTCTTTACGTGCGAGCGCAGGCACCAATGGGTTTCGGCTTTTTCTTGTGATCCTTATGCTGCTTTTCGTGCAGATGGTGATCGGTTGGGGTGCACAGTTTATGGCTGGCCTCGCCAATTGGGGGGCAAGCCTGGTGGGCGGTCTTTTGCAGATCACCTTGGATTTGGGCGTTGATTTTGGTGCGTCCCGCTGGGGCCCTGGTCTCAGTCAAGGCTTTGCATTGTTCATCGGTCTTGCAATGACGCTCTTTGTTGGGACGTTTTCGGCTGGCTTGGCCGCCGGGGCAGCCGGTTCCATCATTCGCCAGACCGATCCCCATGCCGATCCTCTGTAGACAATCCTACGGCAAAAGATTTGCTGCGGATCCAATCCAGCGCGGAGCACCACCGAGAAAGAAAACGACAGCAATCTTGGCTTTCATTGTTCTGATTGCGACGGTTGCGACCCTTGGCGGTTTCCTTAGCCTCTTTCTTGAAGGGCCAACCCTCGCGCAGGAAAAGCGAAGAGAAAGACTTCCATGTGCGATGCGTTTGATGTTTTGAGAGGTTTTGGCCAGTTTGCGACCCATCGTATGTGAGCATGCGATGCTGAACTGTTGGTAATACTCAGCCTCAGGCTAGGGGACAAACATGATGACGACCGCATCGACCGCTGCACCGCAACTTCTTCCCGTCGCGGCGTTCGACCTCATCGTTTTGGGGGCGGCGGGGGACCTTTCCTTGCGCAAGCTGATGCCGTCGCTGTTCCGCCGCTGGCGCGATCAGCAGATCCCCGAAGAATCGAAAATCATCGGCGTGTCGCGAACCGAGATGGATGACCAGGCCTTTCGTGATCTCGCTTTTGAGAGCTTCACCAAGTTCTATCCCAACGATCCGGTGGGGCGTGACGAGTGGGACCGGTTCGCAGCGCAGGTGCACTATTGCCGGGTGGACGCAACGCATACGGATGGCGGCTGGGAAAGCCTCAAAGATTGTCTAGGCAACGGCGAAGACAAACAGCGCATTTTCTACCTTGCCTTGCCGCCTAGCCTTTATGGAACCGTGAGCAAGAATATCATGGCCGCTGGTCTCAAGGCGCCGGGGACACGGATCGTTCTTGAAAAGCCGATTGGCCGTGACCTCGAAAGTGCGCGTGCGATCAATGAAGCTGTGGGCTCTGTTTTTGATGAAGAGGCGATTTTCCGTATTGACCATTACCTGGGCAAGGAAACGGTACAAAACCTCCTTGTCCTGAGGTTTATGAATTCGCTTTTGGAGCCTGTATGGAACGCCAATGTCATTGATCATATCGAAATCACGGTGGCCGAGGCGATCGGTGCAGGAGGCCGCGCGAGCTATTACGACACCGCCGGTGCCCTGCGCGATATGGTGCAAAACCACCTGATGCAGCTTCTATGTCTGGTGGCGATGGAACCGCCCCTGGATCTTGAGCCCGACACAGTGCGTGATGAAAAGATCAAGGTGCTGCGCGCCCTTAGGCCCATTGATGCGGGCAATGTCAATGAAACCACCGTGCGCGGACAATACACCAAAGGCGCGGCGGAAGACGGTGTTGCGCCGAGTTATACCGATGAGCTCGGCGACAGTTCGGACACGGAGACATTCGTCGCTCTTAAGATGAATGTCGACAATTGGCGCTGGCGCGGAACACCCTTCTATCTTCGGACAGGCAAGCGCATGACCTCCCGGCGGTCTGAAATCATTATTCAGTTCAAAAATGTAGCCCACTCGATCCTTCCAGGCGGCGATCAAGATTTGCCGCCGACGCGCATGGTCATTCGTCTGCAACCTGATGAAGGGGTGAAACTTCTGCTGGTGACCAAGGACCCAGGTCCTGGCGGGATGCGCGTGCGCTATGTACCGCTCAACCTCTCCTTCGCCGATGCGTTCGAGGCGCGTTACCCTGACGCTTATGAGCGACTATTGATGGCCGTGGTGCGCGGCGATCTTGCTCTTTTCATGCGCCGTGATGAAGTTGAAACCGCGTGGCAGTGGGTGGATGGTGTGCTGAATGCCTGGAACATCAAGGGGACGCCAGCTTACTCCTATGCTGCAGGTACGGATGGGCCTGCCCAAGCCGCGATGCTGCTCGATCGTGATGGGCGGAGTTGGTATGATGCCCACTGAGCTTGACCTCATCACGTTCCCAAGCCGGGAAGCCGCAGCCGACCGTCTGGCCGATGTGATCCTTGCCCATCTGCAGGCTGGGCTCAGGGTGAAAGAGCGTGTCAACCTTGCGGTCTCGGGGGGGGCAACGCCAAAATTGTTGCATGAACGTTTGTCGGAGAGGGATTGTCCCTGGGCCAATGTCGATATCACGCTTGCGGATGAGCGTTGGGTGCCGCCAGGTGAGACGGGGTCCAACGAAACCTTCGCACAAGAGACGTTGGTCAAAGGCAAAGCGGCTGATGCCCATTTTGCAGGTCTATGGTCCGACGCTCGCAGTCTCGAAGAGGGCGCGGAGCTTGCCAGCAAGTCCTATGATGCTCTGGGTAACGGACCGGATGTGGTGCTTTTGGGCATGGGCCCTGACGGTCATACGGCGTCATGGTTTCCGTATGCGGAAGGCTTGGACAAAGCATTGGCGCCGTCTGCCCCTGCCGTCGTTGCCGTCCGCGCCAAGAGGTCCGCAGTCACCGGTGAGCTGACCGAGCGCTTGACGTTGAGCCTTGCGCGCGTGGCTTCAGCGAAGCTGATCATTCTCTTGATGCATGGTGATGAAAAGCGCGAAACCTTCGCCGCCGCAAAGGCCAATGATTCCACGGAAGAGATGCCCGTACGCGCACTTTTCCGTGAACGTCCCGATCTATGGGCAGCTTGGGCCCCCTAAAGGAGCAAAGACATGGTCCGCCTTCATGACACACTTGCTCGGGTGACCGACCGCGTCCGAGAACGCAGCCGTCAGACCCGTGAGCTTTATCTTGCGCAGATGCGCGGCGCGGCCTCCGATCGGCCGCAGCGTGCCCATGTTTCTTGCGGCAACCTCGCCCATGCCGCAGCAGCCTCTCCCACCGATGAGAAAAAGCTGTTGGCCGGTGATAGGTCCGTGAATGTTGGAATCGTCACGGCTTACAATGATATGTTGTCCGCCCACCAACCTTTGGGCGCCTATCCGGACATCATCAAAAAAGCTGTTGGTAAGCTCGGCGCCACTGCACAAATTGCCGGCGGTGTTCCCGCCATGTGTGATGGGGTGACCCAGGGTCAGCCGGGTATGGATCTCTCGCTCTTCTCGCGCGATGTGATTGCACTAGCAACGGCCGTCTCTCTCTCGCACAATGTTTTTGATGCGGCGCTGATGCTCGGCACATGCGATAAAATCGTACCCGGATTGTTCATTGGTGCTGCCCGGTTTGGGCATCTACCGGTGATGTTTTTACCAGCAGGGCCTATGACCTCCGGTCTTCCCAATGACGAGAAAGCACGGGTTCGCCAGCTTTTCGCTGAGAACAAAGCCAGTCGCGACGACCTTTTGCGAGCGGAGAGCGAGAGTTATCATTCTCCTGGGACGTGTACGTTTTATGGCACGGCCAACTCCAACCAAATGATGATGGAGATCATGGGGCTCCATCTTCCGGGGTCGGCCTTTATCAATCCAGGAACGACCTTGCGTGAACGGATCGTTGCAGCCACAGCGGAGCAAGTGACCCGCACCACCCATCTTGGTGACAACCCTATTCCGTTCTGCGACGTGATTGACGAACGGGCTCTTCTGAATGCTGTGATAGGCCTGCACGCCACCGGCGGGTCGACCAACCACACCATCCATTTGATCGCTATGGCACGGGCGGTTGGTGTGGTAATCGATTGGGATGACTTCGAGGAACTCTCTGAAGTCACGCCCCTCCTAACACGGATTTATCCCAATGGCCCGGCAGATGTGAACCATTTTCACGCAGCGGGCGGAATTGCTTTTGTCATTCGTGAGCTGATCGAAGCAGGTCTTCTCCACGAAGATGTGCAAACCGCCATGGGCCCAGGCCTCATGCGCTATGCCAAAGATCCCCATTTCGAGGGGGAAAGCATCGGCTGGCAACCAGCGGTCAAGCAATCCAATGACACGAAAGTTCTTCGCAAGGCGGATGATCCGTTCTCCAACACTGGCGGGTTGGTTCTTCTCAACGGCAATCTTGGGCGCTCGGTGATCAAAGTTTCAGCCGTGAAGCCGGAACATCGCGTGGTGGAAGCCCCTGCTGTCGTTTTCCATAGCCAGCACGAGCTGATGGATCGTTTCAAAGCCGGTGAGCTTCAAAAAGACTTTGTCGCGATCATTCCGTATCAAGGTCCCCAAGCCAACGGCATGCCCGAACTTCATAAGCTCACCCCGCCGCTTGGCTCCCTACAAGCCCAAGGGTTCAAGGTTGCTCTTGTCACGGACGGACGGATGTCGGGGGCGAGCGGCAAGGTCCCGGCGGCTATTCACCTGACACCTGAGGCGCTTGATGGCGGTTTGATTGCGAACGTGCGCGATGGTGATAGAGTGCGGCTCGATTGCGAGGCACGCACACTCGAAGTGCTGGCGACTGAGGACTTGGCAACACGACAAAGAACCGTACCCGACTTAACCACCGACCGCTGGGGAACGGGCCGCGAGCTTTTTGCTGGCATGCGCGCCCTGGTCGGTTCGGCCGAAGAGGGGGCTCTCTCCTTCGCCCTCCAAGAACGGGGATAACAAAGCTGTGGGTGAAACGATCTTCGTGGCTGACATTGGGGGCACCAACGCGCGCTTTGCAATTGCAGAGGACAATGGAGAGGTCATCAGCTTACGTGATGCCAAAACCTTTCGCGCTCTTGATTTTGAAACTGTTTGCGATGCTGCCAGCGCTTATTTGGAAGCTATTGGCAAGAGGTCGAAACGTGTTTGTTTTGCAGCAGCAGGTCCTATCGAAGGCGGCAATGTTGCTTTTACCAATTCCGCGTGGAAACTGCGTACGGATGATATCAAGGGCTCCTTAGAGCTTGATAATTTCAAGCTCGTCAACGACTTCCTGGCCCTCGCCGCGGGTATAAGTTGCATGACCGATGATAGCTTGATCAGCGTCAAGTCTGGCCACATTGATCCAACAGCGCTGAAACTGGTGATAGGTCCAGGCACCGGATTTGGCCAAGCTCTTCTTGTTCCAATACTTTCTAGAGGAGAAATGATTGCTACGGAGGGCGAACATGTGACTTTCGCACCGTGCACGGATAAAGAACTTGAAGTCATGCGCTTTGTTGCGCGGGAGCACCAACGTATCTCTGTCGAACGTCTTTTATCAAGTCACGGACTTGTCAATATTTACAGCGCACTGTGCGCTGTCGCCGATACACCACAAGTCTCACATCAAGCCAATGAAGTCACGAAAGCGGCACTTGAGCAAAACGATCATATCGCTACAGAAGCTGTGGATATGTTCTGTGCATTGCTTGGCAGCGTTGCTGGTGATGCTGTCTTGTCAACCGGTGCACGGGGCGGGGTCACGTTGGGCGGGGGCATCTTGCCCAAGATCAAAGACATTTTCTTGAAAAGCAAATTTTGTGAGCGGTCCACAGACAAAGGCCGTATGAGCAGTTATCTCGATGCCGTGCCTGTACGCCTCCTCATTGCAGAAGGTGCAGCGCTTTACGGTGCGGCTGCAACAGCAAAGGAAGACCGACATGTCCATCGAAACTATTGTTAAAGGCGTTGGCGTCATCCCCGTTCTGGAAGTTTCCAAGCTGCAACAGGCCGCGCCTTTAGCGCAAGCACTCGCAGCTGGCGGTCTTCGTATTGTTGAACTGACGATGCGCACACCATGCGCGCTCGACGCCGTGAAAGCCATGAAAGACGCTGCACCAAGCCTTACAATTGGTATGGGAACAATCCGTACACATGATGATGTACATCAGGCCGCTGAGGCGGGTGCAGAGTTTTTGGTCAGTCCGGGTGCGTCACCCTCTCTTCTCCAGGCGATCAGGGATCTGAAGGTTCCAGCATTGCCTGGCGTGGCGACGGTGAGTGAAGCCATGCTTGCCGCCGAATTTGGCTTCAGAGCCTTAAAGTTTTTTCCAGCAGAACCTGCAGGCGGTGTAAACTATCTCAAGGCGCTTCATGGTCCGCTTCCGGACCATGTCTTTTGCCCAACGGGTGGCATCACGCGGGAGAAGGCTCCTGAATATCTTGCTCTTCCCCATGTTCTTTGTGTGGGAGGCTCTTGGATTGCTTCGCGCGCCATGATCGCTGAAGAGGCATGGGATCAGATTGAAAGCAACGCCCGTTTTGCAGCAGAATTGGCTGACTGATGACTTC
>JBCCTG010000074.1:0-7643 GCA_039198735.1 Pseudomonadota bacterium
CCGACGGCGACCTCGCCCGGCGCTTAGCAGAGCGCCGCTCCGATCGGTTGGCGGCGGCTGGTCCTACGGCGGCGTTGTGCCTTAGCAGCCGGGGAAGGGCGCTACGCCCCCAAACCCTCCGTCGCAGGCTGCATAAGCTTGTTGCCTCAGTTGGTATCACGGACCGCGTGACGCCTCATCGCCTTCGCCACTCTGCAGCGACGCTCCTACTCGAGGGTGGCACCGACATCAGGTATGTCCAGCGATTGCTCGGACACGCTTCCATCGCCACTACTGAGATCTACACTCGCGTGACCGATCCGGCTTTAGTTGAGGCTCTTCGGCAGGCCGACGTGCTTGGACGAATGCGTGCTCTCGGGTGAGAAAGCACTCGTGATTCCGACCGGTCTTAGCACGCGTTTCCGCCTGTATACTGAACAGATCAGTGAGATACAAAACAGCTGGTCTTTGTGATACAAATGAGTGAGGCTTAATCGTAAACCACTGAAAACTAACAAAGAAAAATTAGGTTCCAAGCGTCTCGACCGATTAAGAGGCGATTTGCTCGTTCCCGTAGCCGCACGGCGCCGTGTAAACTCGGTGTATGGCCACCGTTTCGGAAATATTGGCAGCTATTAGTCTCTATAGAGATTTTCCTGTGCTTCCGCGTTGCGCTGAGACCGACGACGACGGGGGAACGCGCCTTTGCCCGTCAGGCGCAGATCTTCTGATGGCACCGTGACAGGCTCGAGCCATGACCAGTTTTCATATTTATCCCCGACTTGCCTAAGGTGGGTGTACCGTTTCAACGAAACCCACGAGCGGTGTCCGGAGCGCGCGGCCACGTGCGGAATGCTGAAGCCAAGCTCAAAAAGCCGGGAGACGCCATCGTGGCGAAGATCGTGAAACCGTAAGTCGTCGATTTCTAATATCTTACAAGCGCGGGTGAACCCCGCGCTGATTGCATCTGTTGAGTAGGGAAAGATTTCATCAGCCATTCTGGGCATGGCTTCGATGATCGCGAAAGCCTCATCATCGAGATCACACCAGACATCATTCCCCTTTTTCTGGCCTGGGTGCTTCATATCTCGGACCAAGATCCGGCGGCCATCAGTATCAAGATCATTCCACGTGATGCGGACGATCTCCTCTTGTCGCCGTGTCGAGAAGATCCCGAACGCGATAATCCGATCCATCGGTACGGACGTTGGTCTCCGCTCCGACCGATCCGCAAAGTGCTTCATCAATCGATCAAGCTCGTCCAGCGTCGGTCGTCGATCGCGAGCTTTGCTCCGTGCCGTCACGCCGAGCCGGTCCGTTACTTTCCACGCGTCTTCAATAGCTCGCGGATCAAGGGGATAGTTCCACGCGGGCCTCGCGATCGCAAACACCGACCCAAGATGGGAAAGGTAGTTGCCAACGGTTTGTGGTTGAACGCCTGTATCAAGTTTTTGCTTTGCGAAAGTGACCACGTCAGCGCTCTTGATCGTCTCGCATGGCATGTCGGCGATATCGAACGAGAGAAGGGCGCCCAGGACTTGGGTCTTCGTACGGCCCATGCGTTTGTGACTCTCTCGGATGTAGCGTTCGATTGCGTCGCGGAGGGTGATCGTTTTCTTGCTCCCGACTTCTTCGTCATAGGCATCAAGCGAGCCGGGTTGGGCGAAAAGAGCTTCGCGGTCCTCGATCCATGCCATGGCGGTCGAGCGGCGTTCGAAAGTCTTGTTCTCGCGCACAACGCGCCCGTTACGCCGAATGCTCACCTGGGCGAGCCAGGCCGTGGTTCCGTTCTTGCGACGTCGTTTGACGATGGTACCCACGAGTCGGCAATTCCGTTAGATTGGATGGACATAGATTTACAACATTCCCTGCCGAGTTACAACAAATGTTGTAATTTCCGGGGAAAATGAGCCAGAATGAGCAGAAACGAAACATGGACGGGCAGCTGAGAAGGCCAATAAGGGTTTGATGTGATTGAAAAAAAAGCGTTGAATGCCGATCACAGATTTTGCGTCGCGCCGATGATCGATTGGACCGATCGCTATTGCCGTTTTCTTCATCGGCAGATGACTTGCTATGCTCTTCTTTATACGGAAATGATTACAGCCGAAGCGATCCTCCATGGCGACCGGGAGCATCTCTTGGGATGTGATGCGGCAGAACACCCCGTGGCGCTGCAGCTTGGCGGCTCGGATCCTGAGAAGATGGCGCGGGCAGCGGAAATCGGCGCGGCCTTCGGCTACGACGAGATCAACATGAACGTGGGTTGCCCCTCGGACCGGGTGCAGTCAGGTCAGTTTGGTGCGTGCTTGATGCAAGAGCCTGAGCTTGTTCGGGATTGCTTGGCGGCGATGCGCGGTGCGGTTTCCGTGCCGGTCACGGTGAAATGCCGCATCGGTGTTGATGAGCAAGACCCTGAAGAGGCGCTGCCGCGGTTTCTCTCCTGCGCGGAAAGCGCTGGTGTGCGGACGGTGATCATTCATGCGCGTAAGGCCTGGCTGCAAGGGCTTTCACCGAAAGAGAACCGCACGGTTCCGCCGCTGAATTATGATCTTGTCTTTCGTATGAAGAGAGAGTTTCCGGGTCTGACTGTTGTCCTCAATGGCGGTCTTCCGTCGGCGGAGGATGCTCATCAGTATCTGGGCCAGGTCGACGGCGTGATGCTGGGCCGGGCGGCCTATGAGCATCCGGCGATCCTGCGCGACGTTGACCGGCTCTACTTCGGTGACAATCGCGAACCGATCTCCGCCGAACAGGCCGTTGAGGCTGTGGTCCGTAAGGCCGAGAGCGATGGGACGCCGATCTGGCGCTATGCGCGGCATATGCTGGGGCTCTTCAGCGGGCAGAAGGGTGCGCGGGTCTGGCGCCGACGGATCAGTGAAGAGGCACGGTTGCCTGAGACCCGGCCTTCCTTGCTGCTCAGGATCCTGCGCGAGGCAGGCCTTGCCGAATCCCATGCGCACGACGCGGCTGGCTAACGTCTTTTTGCTTTTCGTGGCAGCATCAACGTTAAAAGACTTTAGGGCTTACCCTGGTCATCCCTTCGAACCCATAGGGTCTGGCCTTTATCGGACAACACCGTCACCAAGGGTTTCATGCAGTATCTTTTTCTTGCCCTGACGGGTGCCTTCGCCGGGACACTGGGCGGGCTTTTCGGTATTGGCGGGGGCATTGTCATCGTGCCCGCCCTCTATGTGGTGTTCACATCGGTGGGGGCCGATCCGGAGATAGCTTTCAAAACCGCCGTGGGGACCTCGCTCGCCACCATCATCGTCACGTCACTTCGCTCCATGCGCAGCCATCATTTGCGGGGCGCAGTGGATTTTTCCGTTCTCCAATTATGGGGTCCATTCATTGCCCTCGGTGCTGTAGCTGGGGCGGGGCTGGCGCGATTCATTAGCGGTGAGGCCCTGACGGTGATCTTCGCGCTCGGTGTAATCGGTATGGGCACGCACCGGATCATCGGTAAGAAAGACAGACCTTCCGATGACAAACGCGCGCTGGATTTCTCATCCAGCGTCCAGCGGGGCATGGCTGTGGCAACAGGGACCTTTTCCAGCCTGATGGGCATTGGCGGAGGCGTGATTGGCGTTTTGCTTCTGACCTTAGGGGGTAGGCCTATTCATCAGGCCGTGGGGACGGCGTCGGGCTTTGGTATCGCCATTGCGATCCCCGGCGCGATTGCTTTTGCGCTTTTGGGGCTTTCCCAGGAGACCCTCGACGGCGCCATTGGTTTTGTGCATCTGCCAGGGTTCGTTGCCGTGGCCCTCGGTACCCTGATATTCGTTCCTTTGGGCGCAAGCCTAGCCCATCGCTTGCCTGGTGCTTATCTATCGGTAGGATTTGGTATCTATATGCTGATTACCGGCGTCCTTCTTCTTCGCGAAGCTTTCTTCGGCGCCTGAACCGGAATGTTGACCCTTTGAGGACGCGGGCATACCAGCCGCGCCAAGGATGAAGATGATGAGAGTGCACCCATGAGCAAAGAGTATGATGTCGTCGTCATTGGTGGTGGCCCTGGCGGGTACAACGCAGCGATCCGCGCGGCCCAGCTGGGTCTCAAAACCGCTTGTATCGACAAACGCGAGACCAAAAAATTTGGCGGCACCTGCCTGAATGTCGGCTGCATTCCTTCAAAGGCGATGCTGCACGCCTCCGAAGCGTACGAGCACGCCGAGAAACATTTCGGTGATCTGGGTATCAAGGTCGGCGGACTGGAACTCGATTTGCCCAAAATGCTCGGTCAGAAAGACGATGCCGTGGACGGGCTGACCTCGGGCATCGCGTATCTTTTCAAAAAGAACAAGATCGACGGCTATCTCGGCTGGGGCCGTCTTGATGGTCCTGGCAAGGTTGTTGTTGAAACCGACGACGGTTCTGAGACCCTCCGTGCCAAGAACGTGATCATCGCCACGGGCTCGGATATCATGAGCCTGCCCGGCGTCGAGATCGACGAGGAGGTTATTGTTTCCTCCACCGGTGCGCTCACCTTGGATAAGGTTCCTGAGCATATGGTCGTCGTTGGCGGCGGTTATATCGGGCTGGAGATGGGCTCGGTCTGGCGGCGTTTGGGTGCGAAGGTCACCGTGGTGGAGTTTCTCGACCGCATCACCCCCGGTATGGACGGTGAGATTTCCAAGCAATTCCAGCGCATTCTGAAAAAGCAAGGGATGGTCTTCAAGCTCGGCACCAAAGTGACGGGGATTGAGAAGACCAATGCCGGCGCCAAGCTCACCGTGGAACCTGCAGCTGGCGGGGAGGCTGAGACCATCGACTGCGATGTGGTGCTGATCTCCATCGGCCGCCGTCCGTTTACGGATAAGCTTGGCCTTGAGACCGTGGGCATCAAACCGAACGAGCGCGGCTTTATCGAGGTGGATAAGCATTGGAACGCCGGTGCGGAAGGCGTCTTCGCCATCGGTGACTGCACGCCGGGTCCCATGCTCGCCCATAAGGCCGAAGAGGAAGCCGTCGCTGTCGCTGAGGTTATTGCCAATGGTTATGGCCATGTGGATTACGACATCATCCCCGGTGTGGTGTACACGGATCCTGAAGTGGCCAGCGTTGGTAAGACGGAAGAGCAGCTCAAGGATGAAGGTGTTGCCTACAATGTCGGCAAGTTCCCCTTCACCGCCAACAGCCGTGCCAAAACCAATCATGAGACGGATGGCATGGTCAAAGTCTTGGCCGATAAGGCTACCGACCGTGTCCTCGGTGTGCATATGATCGGCACCGGTGTGGGTGAGATCATCGCCGAGGCTTGCGTCATCATGGCTTTTGGCGGCAGTTCCGAAGACATCGCCCGAACGTGTCATCCGCACCCTACGCGAACTGAAGCGTTGCGCCAAGCGGCGATGGGTGTCGAAGGCTGGACTATGCAGGCGTAAAAGCTTTGCAGGACACAATGCACCACGTCTCTCCCTAGGGAGAGGCCCGCATCTTTGATGTGGGGGAGGGCAAGCCCTCTCTCACACTATGCAAGATGATCTCTCTCAAGGGAGAGATAAACGCTGCCTGCTCTTTTCATGACAATTCAGTGTCGTTAGGCTTCTTTGCTAGGTTCGGTGCACGCTGGGCCCACAACCCTTGGATAGGCAGCAACATAAGCATGCTGCGGGCAGGGCACGGAAGGGAAGCACGCGCATGTTTTATCTCCTCCTCGGAGCGATCGCAGGTATCGGCGTGGCGGCGGCCATGTGGCAGATGCGCACCCACCCGCGGGGGCTTTACGTTCTCTTCTTTGCCGAGATGTGGGAACGGTTCTCCTATTACGGGATGCGGGCACTCCTGATTTTCTACCTAACACAGCATTTTTTGTTCGAACGCGATGCCGCTTACGGTATTTATGGTGCGTACACGACACTTGTTTACATCATGCCGGTGATCGGCGGGGCCTTGGCTGATCGCTATCTTGGTCAGCGTAAAGCCATTATGATGGGTGCTGTTCTGCTTGTGGCAGGTCATGGGTTGATGGCCGTTGAGGGTGAGCCCACGGCGGCGGGTTCGGACCCAAGCCCCATCGTCCTCAATATTTTCTATTTTGCCCTTGCGTTGATCATCATAGGGACTGGTTTTCTCAAGGCCAACATTTCAGCCCTTGTTGGTGAGCTTTACACCAAGACCGATAAGCGCCGCGATTCGGCTTTCACCCTCTTTTATGTGGGCATCAATCTTGGTGCGTTTTTCGGTGCGCTGATTGCAGGTTACCTTGGCCAGACGTTTGGTTGGAGCTATGGTTTCGGCGCTGCCGGCATTGGTATGTTGGCGGGGTTGGCCGTTTTCGTGATCGGTAAACCCACACTCCGGGGCGCGGGCGAGCCGCCCAACCTTGCGCTTTTGAAAAAGCCCGTGGTGTCCGGACTGTCGCTGCAAAATCTTATTTATCTTGGCACGGCCGGGGCGATCATATTGGTGTGGTACCTTGTGCGGGATCAGGACACCGTTGGTGTTCTCCTGGTGGCCACAAGTGTTTTGACGCTCGGCTACATCCTCTGGCGATCGGTGACGAAGCTCGAACCCCATGCACGGGACCGGATTTTTGCCGCGCTCTTCTTGATCATCGTGCAAGTTCTTTTCTGGGCCCTTTTCGAGCAGGCGGGTTCATCACTCAATATCTATACCGATGAACAGGTTGATCGGACGATTTTTGGTCAAGAGATCGTGGCATCGGTTTTTCAGTCTTTGAATGCCATGTACATCGTGCTGCTGGGCCCGCTCTTTGCTGCGGTTTGGGGCTTTTTGGCGCGGCGCGGTCATGAGCCCACGGCGCCGCAGAAATTTGGCTTTGGCATCATCCAACTGGGTTTGGGTTTTCTCATCCTCGTTTGGGGTGATCAGGGGAGTGCTGGTCTGACGCCCGTGGTCTTTATCTTTTTGATCTATCTTCTGCACACCACGGGAGAGCTTTGTCTCTCACCGGTGGGTCTTTCGGCGATGACCCGGCTATCGGTGGCGTCGATGGTGGGCCTCATTATGGGGACGTGGTTCCTTGCCACCGCTTTTGGCAATTACGTGGCATCGAAGATTGCTCAGTTGACAGAGCGTCCAGACTCAAGCGTCATCGAGATCTACGGCAATGTTGGCTGGTTGGCCGTCGGTGTCGGTGTTGCGATGGTCGCGGTCGCGCCGCTCATCAACAGGTTCATGCACCTCGATACGTTAAAAGATGATATGGGTGCGGAAGACCATAAACCTGTCCCTGCCGAAGGGCATGCTTAACCCTGAAGAACCTGACAAGCGGTTTGGGCGAGGGCAGGGGTGGCCGCCACCACGGCTTGAATGGGGCCCCCTGTGTCGCGAAGTGGTGCGCTGCTCCAGTCGCAGACCATGCCGCCCGCGGCCGTAACGATTGGTACGGCGGCGGCAATGTCATGCCAGTTGAGACCTGCTTCCGCCACGAGATCCATCTCACCGCTCGCCACCAGACCGACACCGTAATTATCGAGGCCCTGGCGGGTAACCCGCACCGCTTCGGCAAGCTGGGCCACTGCGCGCGCTTCATCTGTAGAGAGATATTCCCCCGCGCGCATATCGGTGATCATCAGCCGCGCTGCACGGAGTTCTGTTAACCCCGATGTCTGGTTACGGAGTGTCTCTGAAGTCTCAAGCGCCTGTATCTCGTCATGCGCATAACCGATCCAGCGCTCACCTAAGAAGGGTTGGTC
>JBCCTG010000075.1:0-7622 GCA_039198735.1 Pseudomonadota bacterium
CCAACCATGACCACCGCATGGGGATGGCGACCCTGGTTCTGGGCCTGACCACGGACAAACCGATGACCATTGAGCGTGCCGAGGCGGTGGGCACATCTTTCCCAGGCTTTGACGCTTTGATGCGCGGCCTCGGGGCGCAGATATCCTAAAACCTCTTCTTGGGGAGAGATCATCACGGCGAACACATCCTTTGAAAGAGGTGGCCTCCTTAACCCTGAGCCTTTAAGTTGCGCGTCGAGAGAGGGAAGAGAGCATGGCAGGCGCAGGTGGATCGGAATTCCTTGTGGAGGCGGCGACTTATTTGGGCGCCACAGCCGTTGCCGTGCCGATCTTCAAAAAGCTCAAGCTTGGCACCATTCTTGGTTTTCTTGCGGCGGGGGTTCTGCTCGGGCCATCCGTTCTCGGAATATTGCAGGCTGAAGAGGGGGTCAGCCAGGTGGCCGAACTTGGCGTCGTCCTCTTTCTCTTCGTCATAGGACTGGAGCTGAGCCTTCCGAGGCTCTGGTCCTTGCGCAAAACGATTTTCGGCCTCGGGCTGCTTCAATTCATGATCACCGGCTGCATCATCGGTGGGCTGTTTTTGCAGCTTGGTCTGACCAGTGGGCCTGCCTTCGTTGCGGGCTTTGCCCTGGCGTGCTCATCAACGGCGTTTGCGCTGAGCTTGCTGCAAGAGCGTTCGGAGCTGAACACCCGGTACGGAACAAAAGCTTTCTCCATTCTTCTGTTCCAGGACATCGCTGTCATTCCGCTCCTCGCGGCGATCCCCTTTGTGGCCGCCAGTTCGTCGAGCGGGCAGGGGCTTCCGATTGATTTTCTGGCCATTGCGCGAGCCACGGGCGCGATCATCCTGGTGATCCTCCTCGGCCGTTTCGTCCTCAACCGTTTTTTCCGCATCGTGGCGGTGTCCGGCTCGCGGGAAGCGTTCACGGCGGCTGCGCTGTTCGTGGTGGCGCTTACGGCGTTGATCCTCGATGAAGCTGGCCTCTCCATGGCCCTTGGCGCGTTCATCGCTGGTGTCCTTTTGGCGGAGAGTTCCTTCCGCCATCAGATCGAATCGGACATCGAGCCGTTCCGCGAATTGCTCCTGGGGCTCTTCTTCATCGGTGTGGGCTTGCAGCTCGATCTTCAGGTCATGCTGGAGGCCTGGTGGATCGTGCTTCTGGGCGCAGGCGGTTTGATCGCTGGCAAGATGGCGATCATCGTTCTCCTTTCGAGGTTTTTCGGTGCATCGCACCCTGAAAGCATGCGTGTCGGCGGAATTTTGAGCCAAGGCGGCGAGTTCGGCTTTGTGGTGTTCAGCCTTGGCGCGGGGGCGGGCATCTTCTCGAACGAGTTTTCGACGCTCAGTTCAGCGATCGTCACCCTCAGCATGGTGGCAACGCCGATCATTATGATCTGGGTCAGCAAAATCCCCACACGGACGGCCAGCGGCGGCGTCATGGAAAGCCCTGAAGGCGCGACCTCGGACGTGATCGTCGTCGGCTATGGCCGGATTGGCCAGATCGTCAGCCAGATGTTGCGCGGCGCAGGCGTCAACGTCATCGCCATCGACAATGACCCCATCCGTATCGAAGTGGCGCGGGAGTTCGGCGCCAAAGTCTATTTTGGTGACGGCACCGACACCCGGCTCCTCATGTCAGCCGGGGCCGCCAGCGCGGATGCCGTCATCTTCGCCGTAAAAGACCGTGAGCGGATCACAAGCGCTGTCGGCGCACTCAGGGCACGCTGTCCAAAAGTGCGAATCATCGTGCGTGCCTATGACCGGACCCACGAAATCGACTTGATGAGCGAAGAGATCGATCTCATCGTCCGTGAAACCTTCGAAAGCGCCATGACCATGGCCACGAAAACCCTCGGCTATCTTGGCAATAGCGACGCCATGGTCGCCGACTTCGAAGCCGAGTTCCGCGAACGTGATCGCGCCCGTCTTCTTGCTCAGAAAGCAGACGGTATTTTCGCGAAGCGGGACTTGATGCAAAAGCCGCTGCATTCGGACAAGGACCGATTGCTTGAGGTGGAAGGCGTCTAAGACCAAACGCAGGAGCCGCTAGGCTTCACAACTGGTTTTAGCGAAACGCCGCGCAAGCGATGCGGGCACCAGCGCCGCCTAGAGGTTGGGTCACGTGGTCGTCCTCATTGACGTGGACGATCAAGGTGAAGCCGTCCTCGTCCTCAATATCCTCCAGGGTCAAACCTGAACCGAAGAGTTCGGTGTGCAGGTGGCCTTCCGCTGCGGCATAGATATTCGGGAAGAGCGCGCCGGTGTGGTAGCCGTCGGGGTTGAGCAGGCCGTGCTCGGCGCCGGAGACACCGATATGCGGGCCAGCGGCCTTGAAGCCGTCGGCTGCGTCGGCGCAGGTTCCGACTTGGTGGAAATGAACACCGTGAAAGCCTTTTTCGATGCCCTGGGCTTCAACGCGGATGACCATGCCGTGCGGCCCATCGCTGATCACCACTTCGCCGATGCGCTCTCCTGTTGCACCAATGAGGTCGGCGCTTGCGTCCCGCCGGTTCTCGGGCAGGTCGACCACATGCTTTTGCGCGTGGCTGTGCTTTTTTTCATTCTGCGCGCCCGCCATAGCGGCGTGCGCTTGGCTTTGGTCCTGGGCTAGAGCCACGGCGTTGAAAGCCATGGGCAGGGTGCAAAGCGCAATGGGTATCGCAAACAGACGGATCATGGGGCCTCTCCCGGTTCTTTTCTGTTTCCTAGCGGTTTTGGGCAAAGGCTGCTAACCCTCACCGATCATGATTCACATCAGTAGGACATAGTGCCCCGTGGCCGATGACAAAGACGATATTCCCAGCAATGATGACGACAATATAGGCGAATTGATCCCCGGCATCAGCCCGGTCTCGATCAGCGGCGAGATGGAGAAAAGCTATCTCGACTACGCCATGTCGGTCATCGTCAGCCGCGCCATCCCCGATGCGCGCGATGGCTTGAAGCCTGTGCACCGCCGCATTTTGTGGTCGATGAGCGAGAACGGCTACACCCACGATAAGCCCTTCAAGAAATCCGCGAACGTGGTCGGCGATGTGATGGGTAAGTATCACCCCCATGGCGACAGCGCGATTTACGACGCCCTCGTCAGGATGGCCCAGGATTTCTCGATGCGCCTGCCGCTCATCCAAGGGCAGGGCAATTTCGGTTCGATCGACAATGATCCGCCAGCAGCCATGCGGTACACGGAGTGCCGTTTGGCGAAATCAGCCGCGAACCTTCTTGCGGATATCGAGAAAGACACCGTCAGTTTCCAGGAGACCTATGACGGCTCACGCAATGAGCCGACGGTTCTGCCTGCGCGCTTTCCCAATCTTCTGGTCAACGGCGCAGGGGGGATCGCTGTGGGGATGGCGACCAACATTCCGCCGCACAATCTGGGTGAGGTGATCGACGCTGCCGTGACGTTGATCGACGCACCGGAGACGGATGATGCGCGCCTCTTGGAAATCGTTCCCGGCCCGGATTTCCCCACGGGTGGGCAGATCCTCGGTCAATCGGGCGCGCGCTCTGGTCTTCTGACGGGGCGCGGCTCCGTGATCATGCGGGGGCGGACGGAAATCGAAGAGATCCGTAAGGACCGCTATGCCATCATCGTCACCGAGGTGCCCTATCAGGTGAACAAAGCGGCCATGGTCGAGAAAATCGCCATGCTCGTCCGTGACAAGAAGATCGAAGGCATCGCGGACTTGCGTGATGAAAGCGACCGTCTCGGCATCCGCGTGGTGATCGAGCTGAAGCGCGATGCCAATGCTGAAGTGGTGCTCAACAACCTTTATAAGCAGAGCCCGCTGCAAACGTCGTTCGGTGTCAACATGCTGGCGCTCAATGGCGGTCGTCCGGAGCAGATGAACCTGCGCTCCGTTCTCATGAGCTTCATTCGCTTCCGTGAAGAGGTCGTCACCAGGCGGACGAAGTTTGAGCTGAGCAAAGCGCGGGACCGCGCGCATCTTCTCTGCGGTCTTGCGATTGCAGTGGCCAATATCGATGAGGTGGTGGCGTTGATCCGCCGCTCACCCAACCCGGCGGTGGCGCGGGAAGGCCTCATGGCGCGAGACTGGCCAGCGAAGGATTTGGCGCCTCTGGTCCAGCTTGTCGCCGACCCTCGGCATACCCTTTCCGAAGAGGGGACCTTGCGGCTTTCCGAGGCCCAAGCGAAGGCGATCCTCGATCTGCGCTTGCAGCGTCTGACGGCACTGGGTCGCGACGAAATTGGCGATGAGCTGCAAAAGCTTGCCGATCAGATCGAAGACTATCTCGACATTCTCTCCAACCGTGTCCGCGTCATGACGATCATCAAAAGTGAGATGATGGCTGTGCGCGAAGAGTTTGCCACGCCGCGCCGGTCGGAGTTCATCGATGCGATCGAGATGGAAGACGAAGACCTCATCGCCTCGGAGGACATGGTCGTCACGGTCTCCCACTCCGGTTATGTGAAGCGTACACCGCTTTCCACCTACCGGGCCCAGCGCAGGGGCGGCAAAGGCCGGTCGGGCATGTCGATGAAGGACGAAGATTTCGTCAGCCAACTGTTCGTCGGCAACACGCACACGCCGCTCTTGTTCTTCACCGATCGCGGCATGGTCTATCAGCTCAAGCTCTGGCGCCTGCCTGAGGGTGGGCCGACCTCCCGCGGCAAGGCCTTTGTCAACCTTCTGCCGCTGGAGCAGGGGGAGCGGGTCTCTGTCATTCTTCCGTTACCTGAGGACCAGGAAAGCACCGATATCGTCTTTGCGACGCGGTCGGGCAATGTTCGCCGCAACAAGCTGAAAGATTTCGCCAGCATCAACCGCGCCGGTAAGATCGCCATGAAACTCGATGAGGGCGATGTCCTCGTGGGCGTCAAACTGGCGCGCCACGACCAGGATATCTTGCTGACCAGTGCCAAGGGTGTCGCCATTCGCTTCCCGCTTGATGCTGTGCGTGTCTTCAGTGGGCGGACATCGACGGGTGTCCGCGGCATCAGGCTGGCTGACGATGATCAGGTCATCGGTATGTCCGTGATCCGCCATATCGACGCGAGCCCTGAAGAAGCGCGCGCCTACCTCAAACACGCAGCGGCCATGCGCCGGGCCGTGGGTGAGGGCGAAACCGAAGGCGGCGACACCGATGGCGGTGCGGAAGCCGCCATTAGCGCTGAACGGATCGCAACCATGCAGGCGGCAGAGACGTTCATCCTCACCGTGACCGAAAACGGTTACGGCAAGCGCACATCGAGCTTTGAGTACAGAACATCAGGGCGCGGCGGCAAAGGCATCATCGCCATTGTAACGTCAAAACGGAACGGCCGCGTGGTGGCCAGCTTCCCGGCCCAGGATGGCGATGAGGTGATGCTCGTCACCAATGGCGGTCAGCTCATCCGTACACCCGTTAGCGACATCCGCGTGGCGGGCCGCAACACCCAGGGCGTGACCATCATCTCCACCCGCAAGGACGAGCATGTGGTTTCGGTGGAAGGTGTCGGCGAAACTGTCGATGAGGTCATCAATGACGATGCGTGATGGTTCTTTGTCCGCTCGGATTTTTGACGATAGGGGCGGGTCATGACCAAACCACTGATCGGGCTTTATCCGGGGACGTTCGACCCCATCACCCTTGGCCATCTCGATATCATCAAACGTGCGGTCAAACTGGTTGATGAGCTGATCATCGGTGTGGCCGTTCATTCGGGCAAGAACCCGCTCTTTTCCTTGAAAGAGCGTGAGGATTTGGTGCGAGCATCCTTGGGCGATGTGGACGAGACCTCGCGGGCGACCATCCGTGTGGAGCCTTTCGAAGGTCTTCTTATGACCTATGCTGAGAAGCTCAACGCCAATGTGATTATCCGCGGTCTGCGCGCGGTATCGGATTTCGAGTATGAGTTTCAGATGGTGGGCATGAACGCGTTTTTGAACGACGATATCGAAACCGTCTTCTTGATGGCCGATGCCCGTTATCAGGCCATTGCCAGCCGTCTGGTCAAAGAAATCGCGATGCTAAATGGTGCATTCGAAAAATTCGTTCCCCCAGCGGTGGTGGAGCCGCTCAAGGCCAAGCTGAAGACGTGACGCGTGTTTAAGTGCGTGTCTGCTTCCCGGCGAAGACGTGATCGGCTAGATAGATTTGTATGATGCGTCTTGTTTTTTGTCTTCTCGTCCTCGTTGCCTCAACTCTGACACCTGTATCGGCGCAAAACGCCGCTGAGAGCCTTCTTCAAAAGGCTCCTGAAAGTGAGTGGAGGCGGCTCGATCCTGAGAACATCCTGGTTCTCGACCTGCCTTCTGGAGAGCTTTTGATTGAGATGCGGCCAGATTTGGCGCCGCAGCATGTGAAGCGGGTCAAAACCCTGGCGCGGCGGGGGTTCTATGATGGTCTTCTCTTCCACCGGGTGATCGATGGGTTTATGGCCCAAGGCGGTGACCCCCTTGGCGATGGTACCGGCGGTTCGGATCTCCCTGACATTCCAGGGGAGTTCATGCATGCTTATAAAGATTACGACCTTGCGTATATTGGTCGCGGGCCGATGTCCCCGAAGATCGCGTTTCTGGGCCCTGTGCCCATCGCAGCCCAGCCGCCCGAGATCACCGAGATGATCGCCATGGAGGATGTGGCGCTTTGGGGAATGCATTGCCCCGGCGTGATGTCTATGGCGCGGGCCGATGCACCCAACTCCGCCAACAGCCAGTATTTTATAATGCTTGCCGATAGCCGTCAGTCCCTCGATCAGCGCTATACCGTCTGGGGCCGCGTGGTTGCGGGGGAGCGCAATTCGCGGCGCATCAATATCGGCTCACCGCCCGAACGGCCCACACCGATGCTCCGGCTCCGGATCATGGCCGACTTGCCGCTTGATGAACAAACCGCAATTGAGGTGTTGAACACCCGCCATGAAACCTTCAAGGCATGGCTTCGCGCCAGTCAGTTGATGACCGATGACGGTTTTATCGCTGATGTCTGCGCGATTCGCGTTCCAACCCGCATCAATGGGGACATACAATAATGGGTACACTGAAGCTAACACTTGAAACCGGCGACGTGACCATCGAGACGTTCGAGGACAAAGCGCCTCAACACGTTGAGCAGATCACACGTCTTGCCGAAGACGGTTTTTACGATGGTCTCACCTTTCACCGCGTGATCGATGGTTTCATGGCGCAGGGCGGCTGTCCTGACGGCACGGGCATGGGCGGCGCCGGTGACAACATCCCGGCTGAGTTCAATGACACGAGCCATCTGGAAGGCGTCTGTTCAATGGCCCGCGCGCAAGATCCAAATTCGGCGTCGAGCCAGTTTTTCATCTGCCTCGATGATGCGTCGTTCCTCGACAATCAGTACACAGCTTGGGGCAAGGTGACGGGCGGCATGGAGCATGTCCACGCCATTGAAAAGGGTGAGCCCCCGGCCAACCCCACCAAGATTGTTTCCTTCCGTAAGGCATAACGCTCGCTGAGAGCCATTGCAGCGAAAACGCATCACTGGTTTCGCGTTCGCACTAGAGCCGGTTGCCTCTGATGCGATTCACAATTGATGCGGATTGTGATTCACCTTGCGCATGCTGCAGCGGAGGCGTTGATGCCAAGAGGATATGGGACGAAGTTAAGGGGCCGGGTGATCGCCGCCCATGCCGAGGAGGGTCTTTCAG
>JBCCTG010000076.1:0-7587 GCA_039198735.1 Pseudomonadota bacterium
CGATGCAACAGGTGATGTTGCTCAAGACACTGACGTTTAACGAAGGCGACTGCGTCGATCGTCAAACTGAGATGCCGCCGCTTTGATCGACCATCGCTTAACAGCCTTATCGCGATGCAAGATCGAGTTTTATCCTACCGTCGCGCTACCGAGGGCATCGCGCTGTTTTTTTTCAAATCATGCTCAATGGTTTCGCAGAGGCGCATGTTTTGCGCTGAGCCTTCAACCGCATCTTTGGTGCTTTGTTGGACATGCAGAAGAGCATCGATCACGCCGCGCAGATCGTCCACCATGCGGCTGAGTTGCCGGCCTTGGTCTGATGCATTGGCGGCCATGTCGATGATATCGCTTCCAAGACAAGACAGCTGATCTGCGCAATCGTCGGCGTCGCTCGCCACGTCACTGAAAACCGATGTGAGGGTGAGAGCCTCGCTGGAAACATGCGTGTTGGCGGTTTCGATATTGTCCACGGCGCTTGCCATGGCCGAAACCGAGTTTTGGACCTGTTGCGAGAGCTTCTGCACCTCCTGGGCGATCACCTCGAAACCGGCACCGGCGTCGCCTGCGCGTTTGGCCTCGATAGAGGCATTGAGGGCCAGCATTCTCGTGGTCATGGCAAAGCAGCCGATCTGCTCCGCCGCACCTTTGACGGCATCAATTCCTCGCATCAGATCTCGTGACTGTTCAGTGATAAGAGCAATCTGCTCCGCACCTTGCCGAAGCGCATGTTGAAGGGCGGCCACCGGCTTTTCCGCAGCAAGCACCGTACCCTGAGCATCTTGCAGATCCTGCTTGCTGCTGCCCTGGTTGTGGGCGAGTTCAGCCGCTGTGTAGGCGATGCCTTGCATCGTCTCGAGCGCCTTTCTGATGAGCTGGGTTCTCTCCTTGGAGGCGCCGTGGACGCGCGTCGCGTTGCCCCGAACCTTTTGGGTGAGGGTGCGCGTCTGTTCGAGGTCGGTCATGATCCCGCCCTCCAACGCAAGTTGCCGGGAAAGCTGCGTGTGCCATTGGCAATCAAATCGTCTGGGTTGAAGCCCCTAAGACTTGGGCTTGCCGCCAAATCCACCAACACGGCGTCACACAACACTTTCATGGCAGATGCGTCCTCGTCTCGTTAACGAATGACGCCTAACAAAAGTGTGTTACCGAACGTTGTTTTTTCCAATGTCCGTCCGGTAAAACCCTTGATCCCAGTCAATGGCTTCTGCGGCTTTGTAAGCACGCTCTTGCGCGATTGCTGCCGTCTTACCGAGGGCTGTGATGCTCAAAACACGGCCGCCTTGCGCCACCAGTTGATCGCCCTTCATCGCTGTGCCTGCATGGAAGATGTCCACGCCAGGCTCTGCGCCAGCGTCGTGCACGCGGTTGATGGGGGAGCCCTTCTCATACGCCTCTGGATAGCCTTGGGTGGCGTAAGTGATCAGCAGGCCATGGTCATCCGTCCACTGAAGGGTATGACCTGAAAGCGTGCCTTTCGCTGCAGCAAGGAGAACGGGCACGAGATCGGAGGTGCAACGGCGCATCAGAAGCTGGCATTCAGGATCGCCAAATCGGCAATTGTATTCGAGCAGCTTAACCCCGTCCTGGGTGAGCATCAGGCCAGCATAAAGAACGCCGCGATAGGTGAGCCCGCGTTGTTTGAGGGTCCTGATCGTCGGTTCGATGATCGTGCGATAGGTCTCCTCTTCCAGCGCATCGTTCCAGAACACCACCGGCGCGACGCATCCCATGCCGCCGGTATTGGGGCCTGCATCACCGTCATGGGCGCGTTTGTAGTCTTGCGCCGTGCCGCAGTGGACCACGTTCTCACCATCGGTGATGGCAAAAAGGCTGATTTCCCGCCCATCGAGAAACTCTTCGATGATGATGCTTCCGGACATCGCCAGGAGGTCAGGGATCGCGGTGCGGGCATCTTCCAGGGTTTCTGCGATCACGACACCTTTGCCCGCGGCAAGACCATCGGCTTTCACCACGTAAGGCGCGCTGAATGTCTCCAAAAATGCCGAGGCCTCGTCGGCGTCGGTGAAATGTCCGTAACGCGCGGTGGGGATGCCGCCTTCGGCGCAAATCTCTTTGGTGAAAGCTTTGGAGGTTTCGAGCTGGGCCGCATCCTTGCAAGGGCCAAAGCATGGAATGCCTGCGTCCATCAGCCGGTCTGCCAAGCCCTCGGCCAAGGGCTGCTCAGGCCCCACGACCACGAGGTCGATCGCCTCTTGGCGGGCAAAGGCAATGGGATCGTCGATGGTCAGGCATTCCCCAACCGCGGCCATGCCAGGGTTTCCGGGGGCGCAAATGAGGCGTTTCACCAAGGGGCTCTGGGCGATTTTCCATGCAAGAGCGTGTTCTCGTCCGCCTGAACCGATGAGCAGGATGTTCAAATCCCATCTCCTTCTCTTAAGTCACGTAGAGGGCTTTATGCAGGCCCGGATGCTGAGGTCCATGCTTCGAAGGAAAGTCCAGCGCGCACGTGTTCGCCTTCGCCGTCTGAAGCGGAGGCCCCTGATGGCTGCGCGCCTTCATCGCCTTCGCCGAGGCGCGCCTTATTTGGGCTCGCTGGTCTTCAACCTTTTGATGATCACGGTCTTGGCTCTTGGCTACCAATCCTTTGTCGCCAAAGGCGTCCCCAATGCCGGTGAGGGACCGAAAGTCGTGGCGATCTCGTTCTTCGAGCCCCCCGACACCGATGAGAAAGTGCCTGAAATTCAAGCCGAAGACCCCGAGACTGAGGCTGAAGATGTCGAGCAAGGGTTGGAGACGATCCCCGAAGGCAATGCGCTGACCCAAGGCGCCACCGATGGTGAGCAGCTTGGCGATTCGGCCCCCGATGAGGATTTGGGCGAACAGGTGACCGCCGCGCGGGCAGGGGTGACGGTGCCTTCGGTGGCGCTGCCCGATGTGGATGCTGGCGAGGGACGCCCCGAAGGCATTGTCGGCGTTGATTGCTATGAACTGTTTTCAGGCGATGAGGACAAAGCCCTCGAATGCGCGGGCCGGGTGATCCTCTCCGGCTGGCGCGCGGAGATTGCCGATCTCGATTCGGATTGGGACCGTTTTGCCGGAGAGCTTGGGACAGCTCGGCGCCAGATTCGCTACGGTCCCTTGCGTTCGGTGCCCCAGACCACGCTCTCCGCCTTCGGTCGCAACCCGCTGGCGGTGCGCCGTGAGGCGGAAATCCGCTTCGCCCAAGAGCTGGAGCGGCAGAGGCAGCTTGAGGCCTATCAACGTTTTGAGACCGAGGGCGCCGCGCAAGTCGGCACGGATGCTGCTGGCGAGGCTTTGGACGCAGCCACTTACGACCCCGTTGCTCCTGATGTCAGCTTCGATTGATCCCAGAAGGGTGCGCAAAGCCTTGCTGCACGGTGCGAGGCGGTGCATCAACGAAAGCCTATGACTGCTGATCATTTACCCGAATACTCCGTTTCCGAACTGTCTGGTCAGCTCAAGCGCACCATTGAAGACGCTTACGGTTATGTCCGGGTTCGTGGTGAGTTGGGTCGGGTGACCCGCGCGGGCTCAGGGCATGTCTATCTCGATTTGAAAGATGAGCGTTCCGTCCTCTCTTCTGTGATGTGGAAAGGCACGGCATCGCGCCAAACCGTGAAGCCTGAGCAAGGCCTGGAGGTGATCGCCACGGGCCGGATGAGCACTTTTCCTGGTCAGTCGCGCTACCAATTGATCATCGACACCCTCGCACCTGCAGGAGCAGGGGCGCTGATGGCGCTTTATGAAGAGCGCAAAAAGAAGCTTGCCGCCGAGGGGCTTTTCGCGCCGGAGCGGAAACGCCCGCTGCCCAGACTGCCTGGCATCATTGGCGTGGTCACATCGCCCTCGGGTGCTGTGATCCGCGATATCCTGCACCGCTTGCGCGACCGTTTCCCGAGCCACGTCATCGTATGGCCCAGCGTCGTGCAAGGCGAGGGCGCGCCTGCGCAGATCGTGCGCGGTATCAAGGGGCTTGCTGACCTGCCCAACGTTCAGCGGCCCGATGTCATCATCGTGGCGCGGGGTGGCGGCAGCCTTGAGGATCTTTGGTGCTTCAACGACGAGGATGTGGTCCGCGCCGCAGCGGCGAGCCCGATCCCGCTGATCTCCGCCGTGGGCCATGAAACCGACACCACGCTGATCGATTACGCAGCTGACCTGCGCGCGCCCACACCGACAGCGGCTGCCGAACTTGTCGTGCCCGTGCGGGCAGAGCTTCTCGCCGATGTGCGCAATTACGAAGGCCGTCTCGTGCGTCAGCTCTCGGCGCAGTTGGGCGATGCGCGGCTGCGGCTGCAATCGGCGGAGCGGGGTCTTGGCACGCCGCAGGGGCTGCTTGAGTCTTCGGAGCAACGCCTCGACCGCGCCGAAAGCGACCTTCAGAGTTCCGCTCTGCAAGCCTTGGCACGGCAGGAGCTGCGCCTTGGCTGGGTGGCGCCGCGCCTCACCCCGGCGCTTTTGCGAGGCGAAAGCCTCAGGCGGCAAGAGCGCTTCGACGATTTGAACAACCGTCTTGGGCGAGCCGGCGAGGGTCTCACCCAGCGGTTTGAACAACGTCTGAGCCAGGCTGACAGGCTCTTGCGTTCGGTCTCCTATCGCGGTGTGCTCGAACGCGGATTTGCGCTGGTGGCTGACCGTGAGGGCAGTCTCATCACGTCTGTGAGCGCAGGTGAGGCAGCTTCGGATCTGACCATCACCTTCGCCGATGGTGATCTCCATGCCCTCCCTAAGCACGGCAGCAAAGCTCCCATCAGGAAAACGAAATCCAAGCCTAACCTAAAGACTTCACAAGCCGGGCTCTTTGAACGTTGACTTTGCCCCCCCTTTGTTGGCAGACGCAGCGTTTCGAAATCATTTTCCTCGCGAGAGACCCGATGAAAGTCCGTAGCTCAATCAAATCGCTGAAAAATCGTCACCGTGACTGCCGCGTGGTGCGCCGCAAAGGGCGTATCTACGTCATCAACAAGACGCAGCGCCGCTTCAAAGCACGCCAGGGCTAAATCTATCGCCTCTGATGGCGTCAATGGTGACAGAGGCTGGCGCACCAATGTGCGTTTCTGCCTTGATGATGCCGTTTAAGTTTGGTGGAGCTGAACGCTCTGAAACAGCCGAAAAGGTCTTAGAGAAGGCATCCCTCTCACCTTTGATCTTTCAGAGATGAGCGATGTCACTTTCTTTCTTGGTGATCGTTATTTCATGACAATGTTGACGGTGTGTCCTTGCACGTCACATCCCTTTCCACACCGATCTCTGCAGCAGGGCTGTTGTTCGTCGTGGCCCAAGGTTGGCGACGTGCGGCTTCGTGATCCTTCTTCAAAGGGTGCAGCGCTTCTTGGCGGCTTAACTTCGATCGGCTAACGTTCTCAATGTGATCTCTTTCTCGTTTTCCCTCGCCGCCTGGGCCGCCTTCGCGCAGATCGCCGGATCCGAAGCGGTGCAGCCTTGCTCGGCCAGCCATGGCCCTGAAGTCGGTGTCGGCATTCTCTGCGACCGGGCCAGAATTGCCCTTGACGAGCGTGAGCTTTCCGTCGCCGCCGACCTCGCCGAAACAGCGTCGGAGCTAGCCCCAAGCTACCCTGGAACATGGATCCTGCGTGCCGAAGTGGCCCAAGGCAGCCGCCTCCTCAACGAAGCCCGCGACCACTATGAGACCGCGATGGGCCTTCAGCCGCAAAGCGCAGGACTTTTGATGGCGATCGGTGATTTCGAAGCGGAAGAAGGCAATGTGCGCGGTGCTGCTGTTCTTTATGACCGCGCCGCGAAGATTGATCCCGATTTCCCTGGTCTGCGTGAGCGGATCGAGGCGATCCCCAACGGCCCTGAAGCCAACGAGATTTAAGCCATGGTCTTCGTCGGGTTGATCGTCGGTCTAGCGCTTCTCTTCATCGTCGTTTCGACTTTACGTCCTGCCAAAAGCTCCCCTGACACCAAAAGCCCGCTCAGTTTCGCACCCCTGAGTGTGCCATCGGATGCGGCGGCCCTTTTGCTCGCGCGCCAGGCAGTCTTGGGGCAGAACCTCCATGATGCGCGGGAGCGAGCCTTGCCTTGGTTCACGCAAGAGTTCGGTCTTGCCGATGATGCGGCCCATCAGCTTTGGACGGATGCCCTTGAGGTTGCGCGGGATAAACCGCACCCTGAGGAAAACCTCGGCAAATTGATTGGCCCCATCAAAGCTCGCTGCACCCTTCAAGAGATGAAGGAGCTTGGCCGCATGCTGACGGATATTGCCAATCTTGATGATGGTGCGCAGGCGGAGCAGGTGCGTTTGGCTGATGAGGTGCGTCGCCGTTTGTCCTTGCCGCGAGAAAACGACGATGCCTCCCACAATCGGACGGACGCTTGAGATTTGTCCGTAAACTTATCAAATCTCATCACAAGAGCGTTTGATGAACTCGTCTTAAACGAGTGAGAAAATGTCTCCCTCTCGACGCACGCGGCCAGCCGCCTCATGGGCCTCAAGATGCGCTTTGACGTTGAGGGCCGCAGCCATCTTAAGGGGCGGGGCAAGGTCCAGATAGACCGCCTCGACAATGCCTATGATCTCACGAGGGCCCTTGTTCAGCGCTTTGAGTATAGCCCTGTCGCGGCCAAGCCGGTGGGCTTTCACAGCCTCCACGAAAGGTCTTGGTTGCGTGATCGGTGCACCATGGGTGGGATAGTAAATCTGGTCACGCCGCTTCAGGAGGATCTCCAGACTGGCCATATAGGCCGTCATGTCGCCATCGGGCGGCGCGATAACGGTGGTGGCCCAGCCCATGATATGGTCGCCGGTGAAAAGTGCGCTTTCTTCCTGAAGGGCAAAACACAGGTGGTTGCCGATATGACCAGGGGTGTGCACCGCCTCCAAAGTGAGGCCAGACCAGCGCAAGGTATCGCCATCGGCCAAACGAATGTCCGGTGAAAAGCCAAAATCCGCGCCTTCCTCAAGGGCAGGGGAAGCCTCGTTAGGCCCCGAGGGGTGAGGTCCAAAGCCGTAGGTCTCAGCACCGACCAGCGCTTGTAGCGCGCGGGCTCCGCCGGAATGATCCCTATGCGTATGGGTGATCAGGATCGCCGCAATCGGATGCTTGGCCGCCTCAACGGTGCGCTCGATATGCTCTCGATCATCTGGGCCCGGATCAATCACGAGCGAGACGTCATCGCCGTTCAAAATATAAGTGCCGGTTCCCGTATAAGTGAAGGGGCCTGGATTGTTGGCAATCAGCCGCTCGATGCGCGGGCTCAACTCCTCAACTGTGCCCGGCTTCAGATGGTCGGCACGGACAAAGGGAACAGCCATCGGCTTAGTCTTCGCCCTTGTCGCGCGCTGCGGCGTAGGCTTCCAAAAGGCCAGCCGCCGGGCGCAGATCGAAACCAGCCTCTAAAGCCTGCGTCATAACAGCTTGTGTGCTCGCGCCATTGACGATTTCCGCAAGGGACGTGAGGAGCACGGCGCGCGGGCCTGCGCCGCAATAGGCCATAATCCGCTCGCCCTTGTTCAAAAGATCCGCAAACTGACCGACGGTTTGGGGATCCACCATGGCGCCGCTTACGGGCAAGTGGGCAAATTGAAGGCCAATGGCTTCGCTCGCTTCTTTCATGGCCGCGGCTGTCGGTTGATTCGGC
>JBCCTG010000077.1:0-7509 GCA_039198735.1 Pseudomonadota bacterium
GAAGAGACCGTCGTCGCGGAAAGCGCGATTGGCACCGAGTTTGGTGCTGTTGCCATGTTCATGCAGGCCGACCCGGTGGTCAAAGGCGTGATGATCGTGTTGGCCATCGCCAGTGTTTGGTCATGGGCCATCATCATCGATAAATCGCTGACCTTCTCGCGCCTGCGCGGCAAGGCGAAGAAGTTCGAAGACCAGTTCTATTCCGGTCGTCCGCTTGATGATCTTTATCGCCGCCTCAAGGATCGTCTTGATCACCCCATGGCGCGGGTCTTTGTCGCCGGTATGGATGAGTTTGCGAAGAATATGCCAGCTGGCGGCTTTGCTCCGTCGTCGGTGCAGCGCGCCGAGCGCCGCATGATGGCCGAGGCGAGCCGTGAGATCGAAAAGGCGGGCAGCCAGCTCCCTGTCTTGGCCACCGTCGGTTCGGTGGCGCCCTTTGTCGGCCTTTTCGGCACTGTGTGGGGCATCATGAATTCGTTCCAAGGCATTGCCCAGACAGGTGATGCCAACCTTGCCGTGGTGGCGCCGGGCATTGCCGAAGCGCTTTTCGCCACAGCCATCGGCCTGATTGCCGCCATCCCGGCCGTGGTCGGTTACAACCGCTACACCGCGGCACTTAACAGCTACGTCACGCGGGTTGAGGGTTTTACTGGCGAGTTCAGCGCCATTCTCTCGCGCCAGGCTGACGGAGGCCGCTGAGCATGGCTGGCGGACTTCTTCCCCCTGGCGGCGGCGGTCTTGGCGGCGGTTTGCGCAAGTCGGCGCCTATGGCCGAGATCAACGTCACGCCCCTGGTCGATGTGATGCTGGTGTTGCTTATTATCTTCATGGTGGCCGCGCCGCTTTTGACCGTGGGCATCGAAGTTGAGCTGCCGGAAACCGAAGCTGAAGCCCTGACCGAAGAGACCGAGCCGATATCCGTCTCCGTGACCGCCACCGGCGCGATTTACGTTCAGGAGACGGAGATTTCTTACGACAATCTCGTCCCTCATCTCTCGGCGGTGGCCGAAGCTGGTTATGATCAACGGATCTATGTTCGTGCGGACAAGGATGTTCTCTATAATGATGTGGCGCGCGTGATGGGCCGCCTCAATGCTGCGGGTTTCACGAGCATTGGTCTCGTCACCGAATAGGGGGCGCTGGTGCGCTACGCGACCTTCCTCTCTGCGCTCTTGCACATCGGCATTCTTGCCGGTGGTCTTATCGTGGCACCATTTCTTCCGACCCCGGAGCTTTTGACGCCACCTGTCGTTCCCATTGAAATTCTTTCTGAAGCCGAGATCGCCGACGAGCTTTCGGTGCGCGCGGACAGGAAAAATCCGCCCGCTGAGGAGGATGCACCCGAGCCGGAGCCGGAAAGGCCAGCCGCCGCGCTTGAGCCGGAGCCCGAGCGCCTGGTCTTACCGCCGCCGCCCGAGCCAGAACCTGAGCCTGAGGCGCCTGAGCCGGAACCCGAGCCAGAGCCCGTGGAGCCTGAACCCCAGCCTGAAGAACCGACGCCTCCGCGCCAGGAAGACCGGATCGACGATCTCAGTTTCCTCGACGATGCCCTTGTTGATCTTCAGCAAGATGATCAGCGCAGCCAGCCGAGTGAAGTTCTCGACCCTGAAGGTCTGCGCGATCAGGAGGCCGTGGGGCTTGGCGATCGTCTGACCGCGTCGGAGATCGACATGGTGCGCGCACGGATGGCGAGCTGTTTCGATCAGCCCACGGGTGTTCCCGACGCTGAGAATTTGGTTGTCCGGGTGCGGTTCTATCTCAACTCCGATGGCACCATTCAAGGTGAGCCCAGCGTTCTCAATGCCCGTCAGATCGCGCTGTCCAACAATTCATGGTGGCGGGTGACCCGCGACCGGGCCATGCGCGCGGTGGTAGCCTGCGCGCCTTATGATTACCTGCCGGACGACCGCTATTACATCTGGAGCGAGATGACCCTGAATTTCACCCCACTTGGTGTGATGTAGTCACTCTTTTCCATGAAAGTTCTCTGACAGGCTGGATAGTTTGGGAATTGATGGTTTCCCGCAGCCCCAGAGCGGGCTAACAACACTACGGTTAAGAGAAAGGGCCTCTCTCGCAATGCTGCGTATTCTTGCGACGATCCTCTCGGTGTTCAGTGTTGGCGTTCTGGTGCCGATGGGCGCCCATGCTCAGGTTGAGATCGATATCACACGGGGGCGGACCGATCCTTTGCCCATCGCGATCCCTGATTATTTAAGTCAATCCGATGCCGATCTCGCCCAAGAGGTGGCCGGTGTCATTTCGAATGACCTCATGATTTCAGGGCTTTTCGCACCGATCGATGAGGGTGCCTTTATTGAAGAGATCGCCAACATCAACGTCACGCCACGCTTCGCCGACTGGCGGGTGATCGGCGCGCGGGTTCTCGTGGCGGGCGAAGTGATCGCTCTCAGCGATGGCCGGATGCAGTTCAACACACGCCTTTGGGATGTGGTGGGCAACCAACAAATCGGCTCGGTGGCCTATAAGACCGATCGCGACAACTGGCGCCGGGCTGCGCATAAAGTGTCGGACTTCATCTACTCGTCCCTCACGGGCGAAAGCGGCTATTTTGACAGCCGCATCGTCTATGTCAGCGAAACAGGTCCGAAGACCGACCGGACCAAACGTCTCGTGATCATGGACCAGGATGGCCACAACCCTCAGACGCTCACAGGCGGCTTGCGCTATGACGTTCTGACGCCGGGCTTTTCACCCAATGAGCAAGAGATCGCTTACCTCGCTTTGTTCGACGATCGGAAAGCCAAGGTCTTCACCTTCAACATCGAAACCGGCGTTCAGAAGGAGCTGGGTAGCTTCCCCGGCATGACTTTCGCGCCGCGCTTTGCGCCTGATGGTGACGGTCTTCTGATGTCGATCGAGCAGAACGGCAATTCGGATATCGCGATGATGAATCCGAACACCGGTCGTCTGCAGCGTCTGACCGTCAATCCTGCGATCGATACCTCGCCCTCGATGTCGCCTGACGGCCGTTTCATCACCTTCTCCTCTGATCGGGGCGGCAGCGAGCAAATTTACGTGATGGACCGCAATGGTCAGAACCAGCGCCGAATCACGTTCGGTCAGGGCACCTACGGCACCCCTGTTTGGAGCCCCCGCGGCGATTTGATTGCCTTCACACGGATTTATCGGGGCAAATTCTATATTGGTGTGGTCAACACGGACGGTTCCGGTGAACGTTTGTTGACCGAGAGCTACCTTGTGGAAGGGCCTACCTGGAGCCCTAATGGCCGGGTTCTGGCCTTTCACCGGGAAAATTATCCCGGTGGGCCTAAACAGCTTTTCGCCATTGATCTCACAGGACAAAATCTTCGCCGCATAGTCACCGAAACCCAGGCATCGGACCCGGCATGGTCACCGCGTCTCGAATGAGTTAACGAACTGTCCATAGTAATCGTTGAATTGTGGCAAGGCGGAAGGTAGCCTGTCGCAAAATTAACAAGAAGGTGTGGCAGAGCATCAACGAATAAAGATATTCTTGCCAGGCAAAGAACTGAAAGATTGGCAAGGCTTGGGGGGAGTCCTTAAGCTGCGTCAGGGCGGGACGGGGGTCGTCCCAAGAATAGGCAAAGCGGAGCAAAGCCATGAACATCAAACTTCTGGGTACGAGCGGCCTCATCGCCACGATCGCCCTTCTCGGTGCTTGCACCACGACCGAAGAGCCGGTCGAAATTGTGGAACAAATCGAGCCAGAGAAATCTCCTATGGAGATGGCGCAAGAGATGCTCGCGACCGAAGTCGGCGACATCGTGTTCTACGATTACAACGCGCATCAGCTCACAGGTTCAGCGAAAGAAACCCTGCGCCGTCAAGCCACGTGGCTGATGCAGCCAGGCAATGAAGGCATCCGTGTTCGCGTTGCCGGTAACTGCGACGAGCGCGGCACCGTCAACTACAACCTCGCCCTCGGCGCACGTCGTGCTGATGCTGCGAAAGCCTTCATGGTTGGCCTCGGTGTTGACCCATCGCGCATCACCACGATCTCTTATGGCAAAGAGCGTCCTCGCAACCCAGCTTCCAACGAAGCAGCATGGGCTGAGAACCGGAATGCGCACACCACCGTTGTTGCTGTCGATGCGCTCGACATGATGATGGACGACATGACCATGTAAGCCATCTCGATCATTTCGAGATTGGTGAGGGCTCGCTTTTGGCGGGCCCTTCTTTTTTGTCTTTGAGCAAGCTCAAGGGTGTTTTTAAGTCTCTGCGCTGTTGTCTGGATATGTTTTCGAAGCGTGGAACCGGAGCCCACTTCGGCTGAGAACGCTCTCTTGCTAACCTTGGCGCAGGCTTTCGACCACGAGGATGCGCAAAGACGATGCAAGGTTTTGCTCCGCGCGACGTTTACGGTCGATCGTATTGATCAAGGCACTGACGGACTGTTCTCGGTCCATCGCTATCCGATCGATCTCGTCCCAGAAAATGGCTTCAAGCGCCACCGATGTGCGGTGTCCACCAAGAGTGACCGAGCGTTTCACCAAGTGAGGCTTGGGCTGCTCAGCCATCACACAAGCTTGGCGGCAGCTCGGTTGCACGCTGCTCATCCTTGGCGGCGGCCTCGAGGCCATCGATCACACCGGCGAGATGGGCAAGGGCATCACTGTCGGCTTTCACCATATTGATGCCAATGGCTTCATAGAGGAGCGTGATGTCGATCCCGCGCTCTTGGCAGAGCTGGGCGATCGCGATGCGCACGCGGGCTGTCGTCCACTCCTGAGCCATGGGTTTGCGCAGTCTCCAATCCGGTGCGGTCACCGCCGCATAGCGCCGCGGCGCAAAGGTCGTGCCAAGATCAGCCATCAAAGAAGCCCCAAATTGCGGAAACTGGTCTCCTGACCTCGTCCGATGATGAGATGATCATGCACCACAAGGTCCACGGCTTTGGCGGCCTGAACGATTTGCCCTGTCATTTGGATGTCGGCACGGGAGGGTGTGGGGTCGCCGGAGGGGTGGTTGTGCACCAGGATGATCGCTGACGCGTTCAAGGTGAGGGCCCGCTTGATCACCTCGCGCACATAGACGGGTGTGTGGTTCACCGTCCCGGTCTGCTGCTTTTCATCGGCGATCAGGGTGTTCTTGTTGTTCAAAAACAGGATTCGAAATTGCTCCACCTGCTCATAGGCCGTGGCAGATCGGCAATAGGCGATGAGGTCATCCCAACTGGTCAAGACATGGCGGTCACGAACATTGGCGGCGGTGAGCTTGAGGGCGGCGGCACGGGCAAGGGCGAACTCAGCCAAGACACGCGGGCTGACCTTCAGCGGCGCCTTACCATCCACCGCGACGGAGACCGCAGCCAACTGATCCTCCGGCGCGTTGATCACATCGGCGAAGGTGCCGAAGGTTTGGATCAGCACTTTGGCAAGGGGTTTCACATCCCGGCGGGGGATGGCGTTGAAGAGGAGGAGCTCCAAAAGCTCGTACTCTTGCACCCCGTCGGGGCCGCCCGCCATGAAGCGTGCGCGGAGCCTCTCGCGGTGCCCCGCGCTTAAGGAGCTGGCCGCGACTTTGGTGGTCATCCGGCGGGGTAGGGCGGTGTGTCGAGCCCGGCCGGGCTCTTTGTGAAAACCTCATAGCCATCGGCGGTGACGCCAATGGAATGCTCGAATTGCGCCGAAAGCGACTTATCACGGGTCACGGCCGTCCATCCGTCGCGCAGCATTTTGGCATCGGGTTTGCCGGCATTGATCATCGGCTCGATCGTCAAGAACATACCTTCGTGGAGGGTCGTATCCGGTGCCCAATGGGTCGTACCCGTACGATCTTTGTACATCTCATAATGCACGACATTGGGCGGTGAATGAAAGACCTGACCAAGACCGTGGCCGCAAAAATCCCTGACCACGGAAAAGCCTTGCGCTTCCGAATGGGTTTGAATGGCACGGCCGATCTCGCGCAAACTGGCGCCGGGCCGCACCACCTCGATTCCCTTCCACATGGCTTCGAAGGTGACATCGACCAGGCGTTGGGCCTTCACTTTCGGCTCACCAGCGTAAAACATACGGCTTGTGTCGCCGTGCCAGCCATCGACGATGACCGTGACGTCGATATTGGCGATATCGCCATCTTTGAGTGTCTTCTCTGATGGAATGCCGTGGCAGATGACGTGGTTGATCGAGATGCACAAGGCATGGCGATAACCGCGATAGCCCACCGTGGCGGAGACGGCGCCGTGGTCCTGCACAAACTCGTAGGCCCGCTTGTCGAGGTCTTCGGTCACAACACCAGGGCGAACCTCTTTGGCCAACATATCGAGACAGCTTGCCGCGAGCTGCCCAGCCCTGCGCATGCCTTCAAAGCCTTCCGGCCCATGCTGGGTGAAGGCTGGAGCGCTGCGCGGTTCGAGAAGATCTTGATCCATTTTCATCATCTAAGCGATGCTCGCACCAGAACCAAGCGTCCACTGCAATACGCTCTGGCCCAAGACGTCAGGCGCCCAAGTTTGTATCTTTATGGAGAGGGCGACCGAAACAACCCTTGGTATGATGGGCATACCGAACCAGTCGATAGGCAAGGCGCGATCATGCAGCTTTGTACCGAGGGAGAAACCGATGCTTCGCACCACTATGGCGCTCGCTGTGCTGATCAGCACATTCGCGCACGCCCAATCAGATTTCTCCTCCGTGGCTATCACGAGCGCGGAGGCTGCGCCGGGCATCCATGTGCTTTATGGTGCAGGCGGGAACATTGGGCTCGCTTTTGGCGAAGACGCGGTGTTTCTCGTCGATGATCAATTTGCACCGCTCTCGGATAAAATCCTTGCCAAGGTCGAGGAGCTCGCAGGTTCTGGTGTCGATTTCGTTCTCAACACGCATTACCATTTTGACCATACGGGTGGTAACGAAGCCCTAGGTGAAGCTGGCGCCTTGGTGATTGGCCATGACAATATCCGTGACCGGATTGTTGAGGACAATGATGCTCCCGGCGATGCCCCTGTTCTCACATTTCGGGATCGGCAAACCTTTCATATCAATGGCCTGACCATTCGCGCTGTTCACGTGCCCCATGCGCATACGGATGGCGATAGTTTTGTGCTCTTCGAAGGTGCCAATGTCATCCATACCGGTGATCTCGTCTTTCATGCGAGCTCTGGCACCTTCCCTTATATCGATCTTGATGGCGGGGGCAGCATTCAGGGCATGATTGATGCCGTAACAACCATTATCGAGCATGCCGACGCGCAAACCGTGATCATTCCCGGCCATGGCTCTGTTTTGATGAGCAAAGCCGACGCGCAAGACTACCTCGCCATGTTGACGGAGATGCGTGATACCATTGGGGCCATGATCAAGGATGGTCAGAGTTTGCACGAGGTGGTGGCTGCGAAGCCTGCTGACGCTTACAAACAAGGCCGCGCTGATGGCTTCATCAAGCCCGATGTTTTCGTTGAGACCGTCTACAAAAGTCTGGTTACGGAATAAAACAAGGTGCGTGCCAATAAAAAGCCCGCTTCATTCGAAGCGGGCTTTCTTATCATCTGCAGACTGA
>JBCCTG010000078.1:0-7501 GCA_039198735.1 Pseudomonadota bacterium
CGCGCCTCGGTAAAAAGCTGCTCTTGGGTCTGGGCGGGGAGTGGGGTGTCGTAGGTCATGGCAACCAAGATAGCGTCAAGGATGATGGCGAACAGCCCTGCCAAGGCACAACTTTCTTGCGTTTACATCCCAACAGCTTCAACCGACGTCACTTCAGGCACATAATGCTTGAGCAAATTCTCGATCCCTGACTTCAAGGTCATCGTCGACGATGGGCACCCTGCGCAGGCACCTTTCATGGAGAGGAAGACGGTGCCGTCGCCGGCCTCGTAACGGTGGAAGGTGATGTCGCCGCCATCCTGGGCGACGGCCGGGCGGACGCGGGTGTCGAGGAGTTCGATGATCTGCTCCACCACCTCGCGATCTTCGCCTTTGTAATCTTCCGCCGAGGTGGTGCCTTCGGCGGTAGCGCTGGCGCCGTTGTCGATCACAGGAATACCGGCAGCAAGAAAATCCGCCAGGGTGCCGAGCACAGCGGGACGGATATGCTCCCAACCCACCGATTGATCTTTCGATACGGTGACGAAACGATCTCCAAGATAGACCGATGTCACCCCATCCACGTCGAACAGCGCCGTGGCCAGCGGGGACATCTTGGCCGCGCCCGGCGAGGGGAAATCCATTCCCAATTGCCCATCCCCGAGCACGGGAACGTCAGGCAAGAACTTCATCGACTGCGGGTTCGGTGTGTCTTCCGTACGTATATGCATGGAACGCAAATGGAGGTTCCGAGCAGTGAATGCAATTGCGGAACATCGTTCACCTGCAGCCCCCTCAAAATCTGCGAGAGGAACCCTATCAAAGGGTTCGCTATCGCAACATCTGCCTACGAACCACCAAAGGATATCTTATTACGTAAGCCTTGCCAAAAACTCTGCACCCATCTCAATATAAGCGAAGAGAAGCGCCCTCACTCTCTCAGTGAGGAGGTTCTGGCTGCCGACTAAAAAAACCTGCCGCGCTTGACCTTCGCCTCCGTTCCCATCACGGGCATTCTTATTGGTCCGGAAACACAACGAGGGTTAAGAGCGCGGGATGGCCGACGACAACACAACGAAATTCACCGATCAAGAAGCGCTCGATTTTCATAGCGAGGGGAAACCTGGCAAGCTGGAAGTCACGCCGACGAAGCCCATGGCGACCCAGCGGGATCTCTCCCTTGCCTATTCCCCCGGCGTCGCTGTGCCCGTGCAGAAGATCGCCGAAGATCCCGACAGCTCTTACGACCTCACCACCCGCGGCAACATGGTGGGCGTGATCTCCAACGGTACGGCGATCCTCGGCCTTGGTAATCTCGGTGCCCTTGCCTCAAAACCTGTGATGGAGGGCAAGTCCGTCCTCTTCAAACGGTTTGCCGACATCGATTCCATCGACCTTGAGGTGGATACGGAGGATCCCGACGCCTTTATCGATGCTGTCCGGCACCTTGGCCCCTCCTTTGGCGGTATCAACCTTGAAGACATTCAGGCGCCCGACAGTTTTTACATCGAAGAGCGCCTTAAAGAGCTGATGGACATCCCTGTCTTTCACGATGATCAACACGGCACGGCGATCATCGCGGCGGCGGGCCTCCTCAATGCGATCGACATCAGCGGCAAATCTATCAGTGATGTGAAGGTTGCCGTGTCCGGCGCGGGCTCATCAGCTTTGTCCGTGGTCAGCCTCTTCAAGACCCTCGGCGTGAAGCACGAAAACGTCCTCGTTTGCGACCGCGGCGGTGTTCTGCGCCACGGGCGCGAGAAGCCGATGAACCAGTGGCAGTCGGCCCATGCGGTGGAGACGGATAAAGAGAACCTTACCCAGGCCATGGAAGGCGCGGACGTTGCCATTGGTTTGTCCGTGGGCGGAGCTATTTCGCCGGAGATGGTCAAATCGATGGCCAAGAACCCCATCATCTTTGCCATGGCCAACCCCACACCGGAAATCACGCCCGAGCAAGTGGCCGAAATCCGCAATGATGCGATCATGGCAACGGGGCGTTCGGACTATCCCAACCAGGTCAACAACGTCCTTGGCTTCCCCTATATCTTCCGCGGTGCGCTGGATGTCCGTGCTACGACGATCAATGAAGAAATGAAGGCCGCTTGCGCCCGCGCCTTGGCCGAGCTTGCCCGCAAGGATGTGCCGGATGAGGTGGCGAATGCTTATGGCACACGGCTGAAATACGGGCCAGGTTATATCATCCCCACACCGTTCGACCCGCGCCTTCTTTCCGAGGTGCCCCCGGCCGTGGCGAAAGCCGCTTGCGAGACAGGGGTGGCGCGCAAGCCGATCACGGATATCCATGCGTACCAGGAAGGTTTGGCCACGCGGCTTGATCCCTCCGCAGGCTTTTTGCAAAAAATCCATGCCAGCGTGCGCAGCATGGAGCCGAAAAAACGCATCGTCTTTGCCGAGGGTGAGGAAGAGGTGGTCATTCGCGCAGCCAATGCGTTTCAACAACAAGGCCTTGGTCAGGCCGTTCTGATTGGCCGAGAAGACCAGGTCAGGCGGTCGATGGAACGCCTGGGACTTGCCCGCAACCACAATATGGAGATCTGGAACGCGCGGGAATCTGCGCAAACCCAAGAGTATACGGAGTATCTCTACAGCCGTCTCCAGCGGCGCGGCTTTCTTGAGCGTGACTGCCGCCGTTTTGTGAACCAGGACCGGAACACCTTCGCTGCCTGCATGCTTGCCAAAGATCATGCCGACGGGATGGTGACAGGCGTGACGCGGCACTATAATGTTGCTCTCCGCAACGTTCAGTATGCGCTTGACCCGCGTGAGGGTGAACGGGTCATCGGTATGTCGATTATTCTTGCCAAAGGCCGAACGGTCTTTATGGCGGACACATCGGTGACGGAACTTCCCACGGCAAGGGAGCTTGCCGATATTGCCGTGCAGACAGCCCACGCCGTGCGTGCTCTTGGCTATACCCCGCGGGTGGCATTTGCGAGCCACTCCAACTTTGGTAATCCGCGTACGGACAATATGGGACGGATCATTGAGGCCGTCGAGATCCTTGATGCCCGCGACGATATCGACTTTGAGTATGAAGGCGAAATGACGCCGCGCATGGCTCTCAATGCCAACACACGGAAGATTTATCCCTTCAGCAGGCTGACGGCCAACGCGAACGTGTTGATCGCCCCTGGCATGCATTCAGGCGGGATCGCCTCGAAACTGCTTGCGGAAATGGGCGGCGCCACGGTGATCGGCCCGGCTCTTATCGGCCTTTCGAAGCCCGTGCAGATTGTCCAAACCGGTGTTCAGATGCAGGATATTCTCACCCTTGCATCCTTCGCCGCTTACGAACTCGATTCCGAACACCGCGCCTGGCGGCAAGCGGGTTGCGGGGAGTAACCGTCCCAGCGAAGCGCCATCAAAGCGGTGCGCGCTTCGCCAAAATCCGTTGCAGCGTGCGGCGGTGCATACCGAGACGGCGCGCCGTTTCGGAAACGTTGTGCCCGCAGAGCTCATAAACCCGCTGGATATGCTCCCAGCGCACACGGTCCGCCGACATCGGATTTTCCGGCGGCTCGGGCAATTGCCCTTCACCGGCCATGAGAGCCTTATAGACATCATCCGCATCGGCAGGTTTGGCGAGATAATCGATCGCCCCCGCCTTCACCGCGGCAACAGCGGTGGTGATGTTGCCGTAGCCTGTGAGGATCACAGCTTTAGCATCAGCACGTTTTTCGTGGAGGAAATCGACAATGGTGATGCCGTCGCCATCTTCGAGGCGCAAATCCACCACCGCGAAGGCCGGCGGGTTTTGGGTGATCATCGCCTTGGCCTCGGCGACGCTCTCCGCCAGCACAGGTGCAAAGCCCCGTTTCTCCATGGCGCGACCAAGCCGCGTGCGAAATGGCATGTCATCATCGACGATCAAGCAACTTGCATCATTGGGCGGGGAGACAGTCTCACTCATCAAACCAAAGCCTCATAATCTTTTTTCATCTCCGAAGATGTGGTTCCTACGCTCAATTTGGCCAGAGGCCAGGTCAGAGCGACCCATGCGCCTTTTCGCCCAGGTCGGTTGCCATAGGTCATCTTCGCGCCCGTCCTTTCAAGCAAGGTCTTGGCAATGAAAAATCCAAGGCCCAAGCCGCCTTTGTCATCGGATTTCGGGTTCACCCGCGGATAAGGCTCACCCAGACGCATCAAGGTCTCGTGCGGAATACCGGGGCCGTCATCGGCAATACCCACCTCAAGCCTCTCCTCATCCCAACGTGCGGTGACCTCCACAGCGTCTTCGCAATATTTGACAGCATTCTCGATCAGATTGCGCAAACCATAGATGATTTCGGGACGCCGCCGCAAGCGTTCAGGCAAAGCGCCGCTTTCGGGGTCAAAACGAAACGTGATGGCTTTATTGCCCGTCGCTGCGAAGGGCCTTGCCGCCTCTTTCAAAAGCGCATCGAGCGACATCACGTTGTGCACCGCATCGCCATCGGCACCGGATTCGCTGAGGCGCCGCAAGATCTTCTGACAACGCTGGGTCTGGCTGATCAGCAGACTGGCGTCCTCTTTCAAGGCCCCGTCGGGCAATTCCCGCTCCATCTCCCTTGCGGTGACTTGGATGGTGGCAAGGGGCGTCCCAAGCTCATGGGCAGCAGCGGCGGCCAGACCATCAAGGGCCGAAAGCCGCTCCTCGCGGCTCAACGCGAGCTGGGTCGCGGTCAGTGCCTGGTTGAGCCGTATCTGCTCCCGCGCCACGCGCCAGGCATAAGCCGAGGTGAACCCCACACCAAGCATCAGCGCCGACCAGAGACCGAGCTTGTAGATATCGGGAAGGTTGAGCCCCTCTGCCTCGCGCCAAGGCATGGGGTAGTGAAAAAAGGCCAGGATCGTGATGCAGGTGGTGACCAGCGCGATGACGATCGCCGCCTGGCGAAGGGCAAGGCTGCTCGCCGCCAGCATCGACTGCATGATCAGCCACAGGGCAAAGGGGTTTTGAATGCCGCCGGTGAGGAAAAGGATGCTCGAAATCTGCACCGTGTCGAAGGCGAGATAAAAAGTCACTTCGCGTTGATTGAGGGGGCGCGCCGGATTGAAGGCAAATGTCGCGTGCAAGTTGACCCAGATGCCTGCCGCGATAATCACCAGGACCGGCGCAAGGGGGATCTCAAAACCCAAACCAAACTTAACGGCGAGAAGCACAACGAACTGTCCGGCCGTGGCAAACCAGCGAAGACTGGTCAGCGTGCCCTGGCGCAGGACGGTGGGGTCGCGTGTGGGAAAAACAATCATGATGCACCTCCCTTTGCACCTTGGGGCGCTTCACAGTAGTGGGTCAAATTATGACCAACCATCGCATCCTCGCTGCCGCAGTGGCTCTTTTCAGCCTCGCTGCATGCGGAAACGACAAGCCCATTCCCGGCGAAATCGAACTCAATGAAGCCTTTGTTGCTGATTTTGACCTCATCGATCACCATGGCGAGCCGGCCACCGATGAACGTTTCGAAGGCAAACCAATGCTCATCTATTTTGGGTTTGCAAGTTGCCCTGATGTCTGTCCAGCGTCCCTTGCCGTGATGACGGCCGCCCTTGAGGCCCTGGGCGGGAAAGCCGATAATCTGCAAGCTCTCTTCATCACCGTCGATCCCGAGCGCGACACGCCGGAGCGTTTGGCGCAGCATTTGAGCTTTGATGAGCGCATTTTGGGCCTGACTGGTCCAGCGGATAACATCAAAACCGCGCGTGACAACATGCGCGTCTTTGCAGCGCGGGTGGATCTGGAGGATAGCGCCATGGGCTACACCATGGATCACCAATCCTTGTTTTTCCTCACAAATGCCGAAGGGCAACCGGTGCGCGCCTTTGATGACGCGATCGCGCCCGAGGCTCTGGCCCGCGCAATTGAACAATGGATGTGAGCGAAATCTTACAAGCTTCCGGTTGAGAGTTGCGCGGACCTGCCAAGTCGTGCTGCATTGCACGACGCTCTAAGTTTTGACCGAACTCGGGGGTTTGATTGATTTATTCAGCTTATGAAGCTGCGCACCAATGGATGGCTCCCGCACGAACTGCGGCCCGCGCCGCAGCCAGTGCCCTGCAATCGCCAGCCAATATTTACCGCGACAGCTGGGCCGCACGCACGGCGACCGCCAATTATAACGTGTTCGAGATGGCCACCCGCCGTTACGGCAAGCCCGATTGGCGCCTTGAGCACACCATGATTGAGGGGACCGAGGTGCCGGTCACCGTTGAAACGGTGCTGGAAAAACCCTTTGGCAGGCTTTTGCGTTTTCGCCGGGACCCGGCTGTCTTGGCGCAGATTAAAGGTTACGCGCCTCAACCGCGCGTGTTGATCGTCGCACCGATGTCGGGTCACCACGCCACCCTTCTGCGCGGCACGGTGGAGGCCATGCTGCCCGGCCATGAGGTCTTCATCACAGATTGGACTGATGCCCGAGACGTACCGCTGATCTTTGGTCGTTTCGATGTCAACACGTATATCGATTACCTGATCGCCTTCATCAAGATGATCGGACCCGGCTGTCACACCATGGCGGTTTGTCAGCCAGGGCCAGCGCTCCTCGCCGCCTGTTCGGTGATGGCCGCGAACGAAGACACCGACGCACCGCGGTCCATGACCTTCATGGGCTCCCCCATTGATGCGCGCAAATCGCCGACGGTGACGAACCTGTTGGCTGAGCAAAAAGCGTTTGAATGGTTCGAAGAGAACATGATCCAAACAGTGCCCGCGCCTTACGCAGGCTTTGCCCGCCGGGTTTATCCGGGCTTTGTGCAACTTGCCTCGTTCATGTCCATGAACATCGAACGGCACGTCAACGCGACCTTCGATTATTACGCCAACCTGATCGCAGGCGAGGTCGTCAAGGCGCAAAAACACGAGGTCTTTTATAACGAGTACCTCGCGGTTTGCGATATGACCTCGGAATTCTACCTGCAAACAATCCACGATGTGTTCCAGGAGTATCTCCTGCCGCGCGGGCTCTTCCACCACGACGGCAAAATCGTGGATCCCAGCGTCATCACCCAAACGGCGCTGATGACCGTGGAGGGCGAGCTGGACGATATCTCCGGCATTGGGCAGACCCAAGCCGCCCATGACCTGTGCACGGGCCTCAAGGCGTCTGACAAGATTGATTATGTGCAAAAGGGCGCGGGCCATTACGGCGTCTTCAACGGCTCCAAATGGCGCCGGGAGATCCAGCCGCGCCTCGCTCAATTTATCCGTGAGCGGTTCGATGCCGACGAAGAGCGCGCGTTCTTGAAAAGCCACGGATTGCGCGTGGTGTCGGCAGCTTAAGAGGCTTTCAAGCTCTGATCGTCGAAAGCGGCTTGCCAGCACGGGTGGGCCGCTTTCTTTTTGCGCGCGGGGCAACGGCCGCTAAGGCAGCGTTATGCCCATCCATGCGCCCCTCGACCAAGACAGCCGTCTCTATCTCATCGACGGCTCCGCCTATATCTTCCGCGCCTACCACGCGCTTCCGCCCCTCACCCGGAAATCAGACGGGATGCCCGTCGGTGCCGTGTCGGGCTTTTGCAA
>JBCCTG010000079.1:0-7496 GCA_039198735.1 Pseudomonadota bacterium
GGTCCATCCGTGATGAGAGCCTTCACTGCGAGGGAATGATCAAGCTTTTCCATGCTTTCGCGGCAGAGACGGGGTGCCTTACGAAATCCGTGGCTGACGACATCGTCGATTGCTGCAAAACCGTGGTCAGCCTTGAGGACCGGTTCATTGATCTGGCATTCGAGGCCGGCGAAGTGCCCGGCATGACGCCAGAGGATATCAAGCAATATATCCGTCATATCGCCGATTGGCGCCTCAGCCAGCTTGGCCTACCCGCCGTCTACGGAGCAGAAAAACACCCGCTTCCTTGGCTCCGCGAAATTCTCAACGGCGTCGAGCACGCCAATTTCTTCGAAGCGCGAGCCACGGAGTATTCCAAAGGCGCAACCCAAGGAAGCTGGCACGGTGCGGAGGGTGTCTGGGCACAGTTTGATAGGGTGAAGGGGTAGGTGGGTTTCTTACAACTCTTTGTGCTGACGAATGAATATGGTCGTTAGCGAAATGCACCCTCTAACGTTTGCCACGGCGAAGACCGTGGCACCCAACCTTTTGTGGCTAAGCTCTCGTCAATTTTCCGAGATGGGCACCACGGTCTTTGCCGTGGTGAGCGCCTAAAGGAAGGCGTGAAAAAGACTCGTTATCTTGGACATGGTGAAACCACGACTTAGAAGACAAACCTTGGCTTTTGGTCGTCTTTAGGAATTGCGCGGTGTAAAGATTGATTATCGTTTCCGTGTTTCCCGCTGTTTCGTTCTTGGGGTGCATCCGAGATTATCCGCTATCATCGTAACGCGGCGCGCTAAGAGTTTTTTGCTTCTCATATGGCCATCTAGAATAGAACTTGCATAATTTTGCCCAATATCCTGAAAGAAGATGGGGATTGAGTTCTGGTGGGTTCGTGTGATGGGCGTGAGTGGGGCGAGGCAAGAAGCCTCTTGCGGCACAGAAGAACAATCAGCGGTCGGAAACTAACCCTGATCTTGGACCACTAATCCCAAGCGCTTCACCGCCTCAATTGCAGAACCTATAAGGCTTCTAGCAGGTTTTCAGGCAAGTGATGCCGGAATCGTGGAGCTTGATCGGCTCATGCCGAACCAGCGACAAGGTCGCGACTGCGGCCCGGACCAGTTGGTCCGCCCCATCGGAGCACCTTCGGCGCGTGAGATAAAGGATATGGTGGAGCTAGGCGGAATCGAACCGCCGACCTCTTGCATGCCATGCAAGCGCTCTACCAATTGAGCTATAGCCCCGTGCTTTCGCAGGAACAAGGCTCCTAGCTACCGAGCGCATCGGATGCAAGTCTCCAGAGGGTTGGGATTTTACCGCTTCAGAGCTTTCAGGGTGATGACGCCAAAGCCTGCCGGCCTTCATTGAATTCTTGTTGTGCTAGGCGAGGTTGGGGCAGCGCCTCGACCCGATAACCGCGATGCTCCGTGATGCGGAGGAATGCTTCGAGGCTAATCAGCGTGTTCTCGGTGCGCTTGAGCCGAGGGCCGTCGTGAAAGACCACGATGGCGCCGGGGAAGGATGCTCCGCCAAGTTGCCGCCCATACGTGCGGGCCATCGTTCTGTTAAAGGTGCCCCAGCCGGTCTCCGTCAGGCCACCAGCTTCCCATGGTAGAAAGGAGCCGAGGACGAACATCCGACCTTCGTCATCTTCTGTATAGGCATAAGCGTTCAAAACACCGCTCATAGTGTCAGGATTGTATTTGCCTAGAGGAGGGCGAAAATAAGTGGGTGTTTCTCCGTAGCTGGCAATGGTGCTGTGCGCGGAAATAAAAGCGTCCTCAAAATCTGACGGGCTCAGTTTCTTGGTGTTTTCGTCAGCAGGCATATGGTTCGCCAGCCTATGGCCGCCATCGAGAGTACGAATCACAACGTCTTCATGGCCAGGGATGTGATCCGCGTGGACAAAGAAGGTCGCAGTCGCGTCATACTCCTCGAGCATATTGAGAATAGCGTCGGTGTGTACCGATGGGCCATCGTCAATTGTGAGAAAGATGACGCGCTCACCCTCTGTGTCCAGACGAAAAATCGCGTCGGGTGTAACGCTCTCAGCAACAAGGAGAAGAAGGTGTTGTCCATGTCCGCAACCGGCAAGACCCAAGATCAAGAACAGGGCCGTGCCGATGGCTAGCTTGCGGTGCATATCAGGCCGCATCTTCCTTGGTCGCAATGAAACCCCCTGACTGTCTGTCCCAGAGTGATGCGTAAAGGCCACCATGGGTGATCAGGGCACTGTGTGTTCCTTCCTCAACAATCGCACCTTGATCGAGAACGATGAGGCGATCCATAGCGGCAATCGTGGACAAACGGTGGGCGATAGCGATCACGGTTTTCTCGCCCATGAGCTCGTCGAGGCGTCCCTGGATGGCGGCCTCTACTTCACTGTCGAGGGCCGATGTGGCTTCGTCGAAGATCAGGATAGGAGCATCTTTCAGGATCACCCGAGCAAGGGCGACCCGCTGGCGCTGGCCACCCGAAAGTTTGACACCGCGCTCACCCACATGGGCATCGAGACCTCTGCGGCCTTTTTTGTCTTCAAGCTCTTCGATGAAAGCCCAGGCCTCTGCCTTCTTGGCGGCGGCGATGATATCCTCTTCACTGGCCTCAGGCCGTCCGTAGGCGATGTTCTCGCGAATGGAACGGTGCATGAGGGCTGTGTCTTGGGTGACGACACCGATCGAGGCACGGAGCGAGTCTTGGGTAACCTGCGCGATGTCCTGCCCATCGATCAAGATACGGCCCTTTTCAACATCATGGAGGCGCAAGAGAAGGTTGACCAGGGTGGATTTGCCCGCACCGGAACGTCCCACAAGCCCCACTTTCTCGCCCGGTTGCACGGTGAGCGAGAAGTCGTCGATGATGCCTTTGTCCTTGCCGTAGTGGAAGGTGACATCGTCAAACGTGATCGCGCCCTCCTGGACCTGCAAACGCTCCTGGGACCGATCTTGCACGGCGAGGGGTTTGGCGAGGGTCTCCATACCGTTTTGCGCCATACCGATGTTCTCGAAGAGGTTGGCAATCTCCCAGAGGAAGAAATGGCTGATGCCTTGAAGGCGTAAAGCGAGGGTCGCTGCAAACGCTACGGCGCCGATCGTCAGAGCACCGCTTGACCAAAGGAAAATCCCAAGCCCCAGCGTGCCCGCAATCATCACACCGTTGATGGTGTGGATCGTGGTCGAGAGGAGAGTTGCCAGACGCATCTGTTGGTAGACGGAGCCGAGCATCGTCCGCATACCGTCACGCGCATAGGCATCCTCAGCCGGTCCCGTGGAGAAAAGCTTCACCGTGCTGATGTTGGTGTAGGCATCGACAATCCGTCCGGTGAGCATCGAACGGTGCTCCGACTGAATCTCTGAAATCTTCGCAAGGCGCGGAACGAAGATCTTGATCGTGGTGAGATAGGCACCGAACCAAAGCAAAAGCGGAAGCGTCAAGAGAGGATCATTGGCGAAAAACAAGAACAGCGCCGAGCCGAAATAAACCCCTGCCCACACCAGGAGGTTCGTCATTTTGATCGCCGTTTCCCGCACACCAAGGGCTGATTGCATCAGCTTGGTGGCGACGCGGCCTGCGAAATCATCCGCAAAGAAACTTGACGACTGCCGCAGCATATAGCGGTGACCGCGCCAACGGATCGCCATCGCCATATTGCCCATCACACCTTGCAGAAGAAGCAAATCATCAAGCAGGGTCATCAGTGGCCAGACAAGCGCAAGCATGACCAATGTCAGCACCAGCTTGCCGCCGTGCTCGCCGAAGAAATCTTGCGTCCCCGATTGCGACGCCAAATCAATTAGTGTTCCGATACGTTCAAACGCGAACACTTCGATCAGGGCAATGATGATTGATGTGGTGATCGTGCCCACGAAAATCCAACGGAAAGGCTTGGCGTAATGCCAGATGAACGCCCGCAAGGTTTGCGGCGGACGGCTTGGCGCTTCGTCACTCAGTGGGTCAACGAGATTTTCAAACCAGCGGAACACCATTGTTCAAGGCCTCATGCTCCTCAAAACCTGCGTTCAAGGCAGCTGGTCCGAATACAGGCTTGGCGCGAAAAATCCAATGATGAAAATGTGACGAGGGTGGAAAACGCTTTTGCGCCCCATGTCCAATTGTTCAGCGCCAAGCGTCTCGGTCACTGCATTTGAGGGTGCGCTTGTGTGATGGGACATGTTAACGTTAATGATCTGAGCGGGGGATCGTCTTGGAATATATTCTCATCAATGCGTGGCCGATCCTTGCCGCGACGTCATGTGCATTCGTCTTTGGCGGTCTTTACTACATCGCGTTGGGCAGACCTTGGATGATCGCCGCGGGCGTCACCGACCATAATATCAAAAACGCAAACGGAAGAGTTTCACCATGGCCTTACGTGATCGCCTTTGTGGCCGAGTTTTGGGTGGCTTGTATCCTCGCTGGCGCGCTGATCCTGGCGCCGCCGGAAGCGGGGCGATGGACCATGGCTTTGGGGACGGCGTTGATCCTGTGGGTCGGTTTCGTTTTGCCGACCATGCTGGTCAACCACCGCTATGAGGGCAGGCCGCTTAGCTTAACAATCATCAATGGTGGCCATTGGCTGGGTGTTTTTCTGATCTTGGCGCTCGTTCTTGAGCTTATCGGTCTGGAGCCGCCACCGGGCGCTTAAACCCATCAACAACGCCGTTCGTTTAGAAGAGCGGGTTGGTTCTCCCCAGTTTGGCGATGCCGGTTGCGCGAATCGGAGCGTCAGAGGAACCTTGTTAACACTTCGCGGCGAGTCGCCGCTGAACGGGCAGAGTATGACCGAACAAGCAGGCAAAATTCGGATGGTCCGAATGCTGAGGCCGTTTCTCCTTGCGGCTGGAGGTTTCTCCTTAGGGATCAACCTTCTGTTCCTGGTGGCGCCGCTTTACATGCTGCAGGTCTATGACCGGGTGCTGACCACCGGATCCTTGCCGACGCTGATTTTCCTTTCCTGCATCGCGGTGTTTCTGCTGGGCATTTATCTCTTTGCCGATGCAGGTCGGCGCCGGGTGATGGCGCGGGCTTCGGAATATTTGGGGCAAGAGCTGGGCGAGGAGACCTTGCGCCGCGGTTTCAACGATCCGCGCAAGACCCCCGCCGATACACTGGCCGCTGCGTCGAGCCTCAACCAGGTGCAGCAGCTTTTGAGCCAAGGGTTGCCAGGGGCGCTTTTCGATCTGCCTTTCGTGCCGCTTTTTCTGGGCATTCTTTTCTTCGTGCACCCTTTGATCGGTGCTGTCTCGCTCATCGGTGCGCTCTTGATTGTCGCGTTGGCCGTGATCACCGAGCGCACCACCAAAACACCGCTTGATGAAGCCAGCCAGTTGGATCGCCGGGCCCAGGTGGAGCTGGCCCAGCTTGTTCGCCAGCGCGGCGCTGTGGTGGGGATGGGTATGCAGAACCGCGCTTCGGCTCGCTGGTCGCTTCTGCGCCGCAAAGGGATGGACGCGACGCTCGCGGCGGGGGTCCCGGCAACGTTTCTTGGTGCGGGAACGCGGTCCTTACGAATGATCCTTCAGATCGCTGTTTTGGCGACCGGTGCTTTTCTGGCCATTGGCGGGAACGTGTCTGCCGGTGCGATCATCGCCAGCTCGATCATCATGGGGCGTGGTCTCGCGCCCATCGATCAGATGGTGAACGCCTGGCGCCAGTATGTTTCCGGTTGGAAAGCCGTGGGCGATGTGGCCGCGTGGGTCGGGCGTGAAGACCATGAACCCGAGGCAGAACCCACGCCGATGCCGCGCCCTGATCCCGTGGTGGCTCTTGAAGAGCTGATGGTGGGCGTTCCCGGCGGTGAAGAAGCGCTCCTGCCGCGGATCGATCACACCTTCCCGCGCGGGCGGATGGTGGCTGTCCTTGGCTCCTCTGGCTCTGGTAAGACCTCGCTCCTTCACACCATCGCCGGGGCCTGGCCGCCGCATTATGGCACCATGCGTTTGGGTGGGCGTGATCTTATTCGTTGGAATGCTGAGGACCGGGGCCGCTATGTCGGTTATCTTCCTCAGCATGTGGAGCTTTTGCGCGGCACGGTGTTTGAGAACATTGCGCGCTTCACTGAGACCTCCCCCGATCAGGTGTTCGATGCGGCCAAGACCGTTGGTTGCCATGATCTCATTTTGTCGCTGCCTGACGGTTATGACACCAAGATCGGCGATGGCGGCACGGTGCTCTCCGCTGGGCAGCGCCAAGCTGTTGGGTTGGCGCGTGCCTGTTTCGGTGCGCCGCCGCTGATGCTGCTCGACGAGCCGACCGCGCATCTTGACGGTCCTCTTGCCGGTAAAGTCATGACGCTTTTCGCTGAACTGTCGCGGATGCCGGAAGAGGAGCGTTTGGCGACCATCTTTATCGCCACCCATGACCTCCGCCTACTGACGGCTGTTGATGATGTGATGGTCATCAAAGATCGCAAAATCGCCATCACCACCCGCGAGAACTACCTCGCGCAGGTTTCCGAGCTGCGTCGTAGCCGTATGGCCAAGGGGGATGACAGTGCCCTGACGATGGAGATCAATGAGAGGAGGCCGGAAAGTGTCTAAACCTGCTCACCTCTGGCAAGACAGCAGTCTGAAGATCTGTGCCATCGCGCTCGGTGTGGGTCTGGGCGGTTTTCTCCTCTGGTCCTTGATTGCGCCCTTGGACGAAGGCGTGGTGGCGGCCGGTCAGCTCGTGGTTGCAGGGGATCGCAAGGAAATTGCGCATTTCGAAGGCGGCATCGTGCGTGCCATCCATGTGGCCGAAGGTGACCGTGTGGAAGAGGGCGAAAGCCTCATCACCCTCGAACCGGTGCAAAGCGAAACAGCGCGGGACGAAATCGCCCAGGAGCTTTTGACCGCGCAAGCCTCCATGGAGCGTCTGACGGCGCTGCGCCTCGGGGTGCAGCCACTTTTCGAGCTCGGTGGTCTCGGTCTCAAACCGTCCGTTGTCGTCTCGATTTCAGAGCAGCAGCAACGCCTTTTCGAAGAACAGCAGGCTGCCTTCGATGCTGAAATGCGCGTTCTTGAAACCCGTCAGGCTGCTGCTGAAGAGCTCGCCCAGGACCTTGCGCTCCAGATCAAGGCCACGGGGGACAATCTTCGCGTTGCGAAAGAGGATTTCGGGCTTCGGTCAGAGGCTCTCAAAGAGCGCCTGGAAACCGTGCAAAGTGTTCAGCGTGCAGAGCGTGAAGTCTTGGAGCTTGAGGCTGAGCTTGCGCGCCTGAAAAGCGAGCAGAACTCCGCCATGCGCTCGGCCGAAGAGGCTGAAGGCAAAGTGGCTGAAGAAAACGCCCAATTTCGGCGCACGGTCGAGGAGGAAACCTCCGACGTTGCCGCTCAGGTTCTGGCGCTTTCCGAACGTTTGACGGCTACGGATGACCGCCTGTTGCGCACGGAGTTGACAGCACCGCTCACAGGTGTCGTGCTCGGGCTTGAGGCCAACACCGTCGGCGGTGTCGTGCGCGCCGGTGAGAAAGTGATGGAGATTGTCCCCGACGGCGGCAATCTCGTGGCCCTTCTCAAACTGCCCCCCAC